>NZ_FCNU01000032.1:300000-403503 GCF_001545115.1 Candidatus Protochlamydia phocaeensis | reverse complement strand
TTCTTTTCTACAAATTGCCTACCACAAGTCAAACATCTATGATTCTGTTTTCCATTATGAATATGTCCATTTTTCTTTATACATTCAGAGTTACAGCTTGGACAATTTAGATTCATTTTCATTTCCTTGATAAATTTTCTATCTAGGAAAGCTGGTATTTGTTCTTATTTCAAGCTCTTTTTAGCATTACTTGTTGGGAACTACCAAAAATTATATAAATTTTCTATTTAAAATCTATGACTTTATAAATTAAAAACCATTTAAATATGAGTATTTTAGTTTTTATTTATCTTAACAAGAGAACACCCTGAATATAAGTTTATCTCTAAACAGCCTCCCTTAAAGCCGCAGCCGAATCGATCACTCTTGTCAGGGAAGAGAAGCCGGTCAAGGCCTCGCTTTTTCCTCTGATCGGACAGATTAAAAAAATATGGATTGAATTGAATGCTGGCGAATTTACCGCTGTAGACCGCCAGGCAGGTGCACATCCGCTTTCTTTGCAAACCAAAGGATATTATCGCACCCGTTCAGAGGCGCTTCATTCCCGTTTGTTCGCTTTTAAAAGAACCAAAAACGAGACACAAGAGCATGTCTGTATTAGACGTTTAGAAGGTCTTCTCTAATCTCGGCCTCTTTTGCCGCTTCTATTGAATAAAATAGATGGTGCTTTGCTATAGTTCCCTCCTTCTAGGTAAAAAAATGTCAATTTAAATTTTAAAAATGGAGACTAGCTGCCGATTTCATTTTCGTGTAAAATAAAGGTATGTCTCCATTAGTTATTAGTAAGCTCTTCCGTTTAGTCTTTTCTAGCTAGCAAGCGAAGAAGTAATGTTATTTAGCTTTAAAGAGTAGCCTCTTGTGCGACCAGAAGATATTGATCACATTCTTAATGCAGTTAAAGCGCCTTTAAACCATCCCCTTTTTTATCCTCGCGTTTTTGCTTTGGCATCTAAGAGCTTGCGCTTTTCTCGTTCGAAAAGTGCAAATAAGCTTTACCAGACGGTTGCGGAAGAATACGAAGAATTGTCCCGCCGCTTGGATCGCTCGCAAATTCAAGAGAGCTGCTCGGTGCGCAATATTTTGCGTTCGCGCCATTTGGCTACCTTATTGATTGATGAGAAGGGCGAGCTGAATGCCGACATTTTGCCAGCTTTGATAGAGCAGTTGAAGGCCCATTTGCATTCTTTAGGCCCTTATCGGCAGTACGATTCCAAACGGCAAGAGCATATTTTAAAGGTTCTGCAGCTTTTGGCTACTAATAAAGAAGCCGTTCGTTTGCTGAAAAAGATCAGCAGGCCTTTATCGAATAGGCTGGCTGAGGAGGTAATCAAGCATACGCTTCAGTTGCCGCTCAATACGGTTCTTACGGATGCGCATGCTAAGCGCGCGGTTTTGTCTGCTTGGTTATGCTACCTGAGGCAAAATGTGGGATCTTGCTTTGCAACGGCGCCGGCAGAAGTGGTCCATGACGAGCAACCCGAGCTTTTTCTGCAAGACATGTCCGATCTTTTAGCGACAGGCCGGCTTAAGCGTACCTTTGGAGGAATTGAGTATTCGGTCCCCATCAGCGCCAGCTGGGGCAGCGGAGACCTTAAAAAACCGCTATTAATCCAGCTCTCCACTAAAGGAATGGCCCCGGAAATCTGGTATTCCCCAGGTCTAATGGTGGCTTTTGAAGCTGCCGGGCTATTCGAGAAAGAGCAGGGGATAAAAGAACGGACCAAACAAATCAAGGAATGGATCGAGCCCCTCATCATTCATCATGCCAATCGCTCTATTTATAGCATCATTACAGCAGAGGACATTCTGAAATGGGTTCTACTGCAAGTCATGGGATTGTCCGAACAGCAAATCAAGGAATATGAAAACCGGCCAAGAGGAATGGTGCAAAGCAGCCTTCTCATGCAGATGCCGCCCAATGGAAAAAGCCAGGGAGGAATCGGCGAACGTTGCGCCAATTTTCTTTATCAATTTGAAGCGGCCAAAAATGCTTTTAAAGCACTTGCTGACAATGCATTACTCAAAACATGGGAATTCACGCTGGCCTCTTTTTCTGAAACTAAATTGGAATTTACTACGTGGAATTTATATGCCAGTTTGGGAATGGGCACCAGCGAACCGGGAGGAATCGGACAGTGCATCCAACATAATATTCAGAACAAGTTGGATGAGGTCAATCGCAAGGTGCAGGATATCCAATATGAATATGAAATGGTCTATACTCAAGTCAAAACGCTTGAGTCGCGCATGCGGCATGCTTCGACGGAGAAGGAAGTCCAGTGGCTTAAAATTGAATATCAAAGCCGGACGAATGAATTCTATTTTTTGGAAGAGCAGCGCGACGCGGCGCAAGGGCAAGCGGCCGCACTGGTCAATTTATATGACACGCTTTATAAGCTTTATTTAGAGTTATTCAAGGACTATTTCCAAGAAGTCTACGATGCCGATATGCAAGAGGTGACAACCGGACCTTTTGACGACAGCCCCGCCGGCTTTCGCCTTCTTTATAAACACGGAAGAAGCAATACCTCTCAATGGACGAGAATTAAAAATCAGAATGACTTTATCGATGCCTTGGCCTCTTTCTTTGTGGCAACAGAGCCGCAGATTGCATCGTCCTTGGAAGGGCGTGGCATTGAAAAAGACTTGGCCGATGTTGTTACGGCCATTATTAATCACGTCAAAACAAAAGAGTTTTTAGAAACGGCCTTTTATCGTATGGCCGCTGCGCATCATGTCCCGCTTGTCAAAGACCCTTTGCAACATCTGGATCAAGTTGAAAAAAAGCCTTGGGTCTATACGTCAGGCGGAACGATGAATACCTTAGTCAGTTGCTATTATCGCATTGAGGACAAGCCCAAAGAAGCGGCCAAATGGGTAGAGAATGAAACAGAACTGCTAGTTTTTTTAGCCGATACGCTCAAGCATATTTCACCGAATTTGATGGAGCCTTTCCTCAAGGGCAACCGCTCAGCTATGCTGATGCAGTCCCCTACGCATGCCTTTTTGCTTAAACCCATGCAAAATCCTTTTAGAGAAACATGGACTAATGATGAATTTACCTATACGTTTGTTCGCGATCATTTTATCAAACCGGCAGAAATGTTTGTGGAAAGGATTTTGCTAAACGATGATATGCTGTATTTCTTGGTGCAAGAACTGTTAGAAAAAGTACCGGAAAATTTTCAACCGCGCTTTAAGGAGGCTTTTGGGTCCATTTCAAGCCCCCTTAATCCCATTTTCTTTCGCCAGCATTTAGTTAATACGATGGAAGAAGACCGCGGTCTTCGCTTTGGCAGACGCCCCATTTTGGCAACCGAAGAAATCGATAGCTTGCTTTATTCTCGCTTACCGCTTTTTCCTATCCATGAGCTGAAAGACCGCTTGCGTAAAATTTTTATCCTTCTGCCTGGATTGAATACAGAGAGGATCGATTCAATCTTAGACTTATTTGAACGCATTCCCTTGTCTAGAAGTACGCGCTGCATTAGCGCCAATCAACTCCAGGATATTTGCAAGGCGCTTTTATGTTTAAGCGAATTCAACACCACTGTCGTGTATAATTACCATCTTCAAATTAGCCTGGCAGCTCAAAAATTGGGCTTTGCCATGCCTACGCCGGTCATTTTTGCCGATACCAATTGGGTGAAAGATGAATTTGGCTTTGTTGTAAATCCCGGGACAGGACAGCTGGAATTATGGCGTTTGGATTATACCGGCTCCCTCGGTTATCCCATGACGAGCTGGAAAGAATGGGTCAATGGCTCCCGTCCGGATTTGAAGTGGGGAATTTACATCAAACCTCCTGAATATGGACAAGTTTAATTTAATTTTATAAGGCAAATTGATCCTATTCCAATTATAGTCCTTTTTGTATAATGGATAAGTTATCTTTAAACATAATTAAGTCTAATTCTTAAAGAGATAGATAAAATGAGTGCACAAAAGGTGAAGATCGGTCTTATTCAGTTAACCTGCTCTTCCGATCCCATTAAAAATTTTGAAAATGCAGAGCGCAAAATTAGAGAAGCGGCGGCAAAGCAGGCTCAGGTCATTTGCTTGCCAGAGCTATTTCGCAGCCTTTATTTTTGCGACGTTGAAGATCACGACAATTTTCAATTGGCAGAGCCTATTCCTGGCCCATCGACCGAGCGTTTTTCGGCTTTAGCTGCCGAATTGGGCGTGGTCATTATCGCCTCGCTTTTTGAAAAGCGTGCGCAAGGGCTTTACCACAATACAACGGCGGTGATTGACGCTGATGGAACGTATCTGGGCAAATACCGTAAAATGCATATTCCCGACGATCCGGGTTATTATGAGAAATTTTATTTTACCCCCGGAGATTTGGGATATAAGGTATTTGAAACGCGGTTTGCCAAAATCGGCGTGCTGATTTGCTGGGATCAATGGTATCCGGAAGGGGCGCGCATTACTGCTTTAATGGGAGCAGATATTCTCTTTTTCCCCACAGCGATCGGATGGGCGTCCAGCCAGGACGAGAAGACTAATCAGGAGCAGTATCAAGCTTGGCAGATGATTCAGCGCTCGCATGCCATTGCCAATGGCGTCCATGTGGCTTCCGTCAACCGAACAGGAAAAGAGGGAGACATGCAGTTTTGGGGTGGCTCTTTCATTGCGAATCCCTTCGGATCTTTGGTTTGCCAGGCGCCGCATATTCAAGAAGAGATTATCGTTCAAGAAGTGGACTTGTCCCAATCAGACTATTACCGCACACATTGGCCCTTTTTAAGAGACAGAAGAATCGAAAGCTATCAACCCTTGACTAAACGCTTCATTGATGATTGATCCTATGACAGATAAAACTCCGAAAGAATTGGGCTACTCCTTTCCCGCTGAATGGAGGCCCCACCGCGCAACTTGGTTAAGCTGGCCGCACAAGGAAGCGTCTTGGCCAGGAAAGCTGCAGTCCATTTACCCTATTTATGCGCAGTTTGTCCGCGTGTTGACAGAAGGCGAATGGGTCTGCATCAATGTCAATGACGAGGCCATGCGTTTGCAGGCTGAGCAGCATTTAAAAGCCGCTGGCGCCGATTTAAGCCGCGTGCAATTTTTCTTCCATCCAACTAACGACGCCTGGTGCCGCGATCATGGCCCGGCCTTTTTGCTTCGCGCAGGAGATGTGGATCGAAAGGCCATCGTCGATTGGGGTTACAATGCCTGGGGAGGAAAATACCCCCCTTATGATTGGGATGATGAAATTCCTACGCGCATTGCCCACAGTTTGAATTTACCTTGCTTTAAGCCCGGTATTGTCATGGAAGGCGGATCGGTTGAATTCAACGGCAAAGGGACCGTGCTGACTACCGCTTCTTGCTTGCTCAATCCCAATCGCAATCCGCATTTAAGCCGGGAAGAGATTGAAAAGTATTTAATTCAATATTACGGCGTTGAACAAGTTTTATGGCTTGAAGAGGGCATTGAGGGCGATGATACAGACGGCCATATCGATGATTTGACCCGCTTTGTCAACGAAGATACCGTTGTCACCGTCGTCGAAAAAGACCGCAATCAAGCCAATTATCGGCCGCTTCAGCAGAATGTAAAAGCGCTTAATAAAATGCGTTTGTTGAATGGAAAGGCTCTCAATGTCATCGAGCTTCCCATGCCCGCCCCTTATTTCGAACAAGGGCAGCCACTCCCTTGCAGCTATGCGAACTTTTATATCAGCAATGCAGCTGTCATTGTCCCCATCTTTGAAGATCCACAGGATGATGCAGCGCTTCAAATTTTATCGGAATGTTTTAAAGACCGCAAAGTCATTGGTCTGAATTCCCGCGATATCATTTGGGGATTGGGAAGCTTCCATTGCTTAAGCCAGCAAGAGCCTCTTTAATTAGTTAAATAAATGGGAATGGAAACAATCCCATTTATTTGATCAAACTCTTTTCCTTTTAAAGTTTTCCACTTAATTATCTGATGGTAAAGCTTTCTTTAAACAATAAAGATTGTAATTTTATAAATTACTCATAGCAAACATCTTATCATTCACGCATATGTCTAGATAGGGTTTAAGCCAGAACTTATTGTTGACTTTAAGCCTGAAAGAGATTAAAACCATTAGCGAAATTGTGAATTAAGATCAAAAAAGTGGAATTCCTCGTTAATTTAGACGCCAATTTACTCATTTCATAAATTTCTAAAAATTAGAACAAGATTGAATCTTGCTTTTAACTTTCTACTCTCTAACAAATAAATGGAGTCACCATGAAACTTGTAAAGTATCTGATGCCTTTATTGGTGGCAGCAGGATTTACATCCGCAGACATATTTGCTCAATCGATTGGGCAGGAAACAGCTTTTGACCGCCAATTAAGAGAACGCGACGATCAACCCCTTCGCGAATTTGTCGAATCTAAAGAAAATATTGATGTTAAAGAAAAAGCGAACAACCTAGATATCAGCGGTGATGTCCGTTTTGAGTGGCGCACAATCCAAGAGAAAGGAATTGTTCTTTATCGCGAAAGCAGCAGCAGCAGTGAATCAAGCGGAAGCGCTGATTCTGCAGAATCCACTTCTTTTCATAAAAAATATCGCGGTTTGCGCGGTGGACACTATGTTGATAGAGGGGGAATTCCCATTTCTCATAATGACTTCGACGTAGAATTCAACTTAAAAATTAAGTATTCATTCGAGCGCGCTTGGATGATGGCTCAGCTTCAATTCGACAATCCAGCCGGTATCCGCGGATTCAACGACTGCTCTGATACATATGTTGTTTTTAATGAAGACGGTACAGAAGTAGAAGAGGTTATTTCACGTGATAGACGCCGTTCCGGAAAAGGAAGTGGAGATGCGTTTGCCATCAACTTAAAGCGCGCCTATATGGGTTACAATATCTGGGCAGACGGCAAGCATCGTTTGGACATTGAATTCGGCCGCCGCAAAATGGATGATATTTTTGATTCCGAAATTCAATTTTCTAGCCGCTTTGATGGTGTGTTGTTAAAGTTTGCAAGCGCCATTGACGAAGTTGCCGATTGGTATTGGACTGCCGGTGCGTTTATCATTGACGAGCGCGTCAATCATTTCGGCTATGCAACGGAAATTGGTTTCTTGAATGTTTTTGATACGGGCTTGGATGTGAAGTATTCCTTTATCGATTGGAAGAAAAGGGGAAGAAACCGCTGCTTTATCCGCAATCCGGCTGGAACAAGATTCCAAAACTCCCAAATTACATTAACTTACCGCATTGCTCCAGAAATCTACTGCCAGAAAATTCCTCTCGAGTTCTATAGTGGTTTCTTGATCAACCATGCTGCTAAAAAGAATGTGTTTACACGCCATAAGAAAGCAAACTTAGGCGCTTATGCCGGTCTTTATATTGGTGAAGTAGACAAGAAAGGCGACTGGGCAATGGATATCGAGTATATCTATGTTCAAGCACAAGCTGTTTCTGATTTTGACGTAGGAAGCATTGGACGTGGCAACATTTTTAATGAGAACCTTACGGATATTTTAGATGAGCAGTTCCTTTCCAGCGCCTCATTAAGCTCTTATTATGACAGCATCCCAACGTCGGCACTTTACGGCTATTTTCCACGCCGTGGAAACGCCAACTTTAAGGGATGGAGATTTGAGTTCTTATATGCCATTACCGACAACTTGTCAATCGATACGATTTACGAATTTAGTAACGAAATAGACAAGAAAATCGGCGGACCACACTACTATTCTGACTTCGAAATCGAAATGGTCTACGCATTCTAATTTCTCTTTGCCAAAAAAAGCACAATCCCTTTAGGGATTGTGCTTTTTTTTTACTCAATAAGGCCATTTCCAGTCCCTGACCATCGGCATATCCTCGCCAAACTTCACAATATACTCTTTATGCTCAATCAAGCGATGGCGCATTTCCTGCTTAGTATAGGCGGCTAAATGTCCCAGCCTTGGAACGCGGTCGATGACATCTCCTACAAGGTGAAAGCGATCCATTTCATTGCGGACAACCATGTCAAAAGGTGTTGTTGTGGTTCCTTCTTCCTTATAGCCGCGCACGTGCAGGTTCGGATGGCCGTTGCGGCGGTAAGTAAGCCGGTGAATCAGCCATGGATAGCCGTGATAAGCAAAGATGATGGGCTTATCGACGGTGAACATTTCGTCAAAATCTTTTTGGCTCAAGCCATGCGGATGTTCATCATGCGGCTGCAGAGTCATTAGATCGACCACATTGATGACGCGTATTTTGAGATCAGGAATGCCCTGGCGCAGCAGATCGACTGCAGCCAATGTCTCTAGAGTCGGAATGTCCCCGGCACACGCCATGACGACATCGGGATCGCTTCCCTTGTCATTGCTGGCCCATTCCCATATTCCAATTCCTGCCGTGCAATGCTTAATGGCAGATTCCATGTCCAAGTATTGCAGGGCCGGTTGTTTGCCAGCCACAATGACGTTGACATAGTTAAGGCTGCGCAGGCAGTGATTGGTGACGGAAAGCAGAGTATTGGCGTCTGGCGGTAGATAGACGCGTACAACTTCCGCCTTCTTGTTGACAACATGGTCGATAAATCCAGGATCTTGATGGGAAAAGCCATTATGGTCTTGTCTCCAAACATGCGAGCTGAGCAAAATGTTGATGGAGGCGATGGGCGCGCGCCAAGGAATTTCGCGCGTGGTGTGCAGCCATTTGGCATGTTGATTAAACATGGAGTCGATGATATGGGCAAAGGCTTCATAAGTATTGAAGAAGCCGTGCCTTCCCGTTAAGACATAGCCCTCCAGCCAGCCCAGGCAAGTGTGCTCACTTAAGATTTCAAGCACACGCCCATCGGGCGCTAGATTTCCGCCGTCTTTATCTTCTGGCAGAAAATCGGCCATCCAGCGTCGTTTGGTCACTTCAAAAAGGGCATTCAGCCTATTGGAAGCGGTTTCATCCGGTCCCATGACCAGAAAATTGTGCATATTCAATTTCATGACATCGCGTAAAAATTCTCCCATGATGCGCGTTGATTCCACTGAAATAGTGCCGGGCTTGGCCACTTCAACGGCATAAGAACGGAAATCAGGCATTCTCAAATCGCGGCGCAAAAGGCCCCCATTCGCGTGCGGATTATCCCCCATTCGATGCTTGCCTTTGGGGGCCAGTTCGGCCAGTTCGGGAATAAGCCTTCCTTCTTCATTGAATAGTTCTTCAGGCCGATAGCTTTTCATCCACTTTTCAAGCAGGTGAATGTGATCGGGCTGCATATCGGAAAAAGGAACTTGATGCGAGCGCCAGAAGTTCTCCGTTTTTTTGCCATCGACTTCTTTAGGGCCTGTCCATCCTTTGGGAGTACGCAGGATGATCATGGGCCAAATGGGCCTTTCGGTCACTCCGTTTTCGCGCGCATCGGCTTGAATAGCCTTGATTTCCTGAATGACGGTATCTAGCGTCTCGGCCATTAAAAGGTGCATTTTTTCTGGATCCGATCCTTCTACAAAATAAGGCTTATAGCCATAACCAATAAATAGGCTTTCCAATTCTTCGCGGCTAATGCGGGCTAAAATAGTTGGGTTGGCAATCTTATATCCGTTCAAATGAAGAATGGGCAGGACCGCTCCATCGATGGCAGGATTGAGAAATTTATTGCAATGCCAAGCGGTTGCCAAGGGTCCGGTCTCTGCTTCCCCATCGCCTACGATGCACGAAACGATTAAGTTGGGGTTGTCAAAAGCAGCGCCAAAAGCATGCGAGAGGGAATAGCCAAGCTCTCCGCCTTCGTGAATCGAGCCTGGAATTTCCGGCGCTACGTGGCTGGGGATTCCGCCGGGAAAAGAAAATTGCTTGAACAGCTTGCGCATGCCCTCCACATCTTGAGAAATATTGGGGTAGTATTCGCTATAAGTGCCTTCTAAATAAGTATTGGCCACAATTCCCGGCCCTCCATGACCCGGACCAATAATATAAATCATATCTAAATGGTAAGTCTTAATCAGGCGATTGAGATGCACGTAAATAAAGTTCAGGCCAGGAGTCGTTCCCCAGTGACCTAATAAACGAGGCTTGATGTGCTCAAGCCGTAATGGCTCTCTGAGTAGGGGATTGTCCATTAAATAAATTTGTCCGACAGAGAGATAATTGGCGGCGCGCCAATAGGCATCCATCTTGTGGAGCAATTCCCTGTTCAAGGTTTTTGTTTCCTTGTGGGGCTCGACTGTTTTTGTGACCATAGCCTAAATACCCTGGTTAATAAGTTGAATTAGAGTGCATTAAAACCCGCTAAGACCTAGATTCGCGTTCTTTTCCTATGAAAGAGCATATTAGATTCAATATACTCCCTTATTCGGGCCTTCTCCTGGGAAGACAATCATCTCAAATCTAGGCCATTATGAGCTTTAATCATTCTCTAAGGAAAATAATCTTGAATTTGACGACAGTTCTTTAAAATAAAAAATAATTCTTTTGACGTTTAATTGAAATGCCGAGGTGAAAAAAAATTCTAAAATAAGAAGAATAGGAAAAAAGTCCCGTTAGGGCGCTTTTTTAAAAGGGAAAGAAAAAAGGCGAAAAAGCCTGTTTATCGCCCTCATTAAAGAAATGGATTATTGAATTAAGTGGGGAACAAGTCCTTTAATTAAATCTCGGTTCTTTTCATTAATCATGGAATTAGCAAAAGCGGCCATAAATTCTTCTTTTTGGCCAAATTGAACATTATTTGCCAAATTCTGCATGATTTTTGTGACCAGAACGGCATTGCGCAATCCATCTTTAGAATGCTCTCCATCAATAATGCCAAAGCCCTTATCTTTGCTGGGCGATGTAAGAGCGGGACAGATAAAACGTAAAAACAGCGTCGTCATCACATGCTTCTCTGCTATTTCCGCCCCCCATTTTTCTTTAAGGGCATCGTAAAGATTTTTATAAGCGTCTCTAATGGAATCGGGCAGCTGATGCTCGGAAACGGCGTGAGTAATGTCTGAAAGCATCGTTTCCGTTAAGCGGGTCAAATTCTTCTGATTTTCTTCTATGCTGCCTTTTTGCAATTTATTTGGATCAACTTCGCAGGATTGCGCTCCATTTAATTGCTGAACGCAAGAAGAAAAATGCGTTTGAGCATAGCTTGTCATTTCTCGTTTATGGAGCTGGGTCAGCATTTTTGTTGCTAGGGAATTGCTTCGAAATAATGTTCCTTCTTTTTCTTCCAAGAATTTCTTCTTGGCCTCTTCTGTTTTTTGCTCGCCTAATTGGCTTAAGTGAACATCAATTTCATGGCGGATCATGCCATTTACGATAGGTAAGGCATTTGAGCCTCCTTTAGCAACAAGTAAATTAGCCACTTTATCTTTGCTGCCAGGCTCAATTTTCGCAAGGGCTTGAAAAAAGACCTGCTCTTTAGAATCAGCCTTCAACTCCTTAAATAAGTTCATAATGGGTTCCAGATCTTTTTCTCCCGCTTCCTTAGGCAAAGCTTCCAAATAACCTTTGATCGCCTGTGAAATACCGTCCGGATAATTTTTAAAAAGAAGGGCTTTTGCTTCCGGGGTTGGGAGTTCTTTTACCAAATCATTGAGCAGCCTAACGCTTGGCTGGCTTGTCCCTTCCAGATAGCGACCTAAGGCTTTTTCTAAATTGGCAAGATTGCCGTCGGCTTTATAGGCTTCCAGACCGCCTGTCCATTGCTTTTCATGGGCGACTTTGGTGCCGTAGATTTGATGTCCTAAGACGTTTAATTCATTATTGGCAGTGAGTAGTTCGTTTTTCTGTTGTCGAAGATCGGCAATTTCTTTTTTATAAATAAATGAGAAAAAGGAAGAGGCTCTTTTATTAATTTTTTCATCCAAAAGTTTAACCGTGGCCGAAATGTCTTTTTTTAAAGTTAATGTTTCGGCTTTAGCTGTATCTGCGCGGTCAATAAGACCTGCTCCATTTAATCCCTTTTGAATGTCAATCACGGCTTGATTGACTTTAGCCTGAAGAGTACCGGCTTGTTGTTTTAACTCTTTAGTTGTCTGTGATTTAAATTGGGTTTCGGGCTGAAATGCAGTTGTTGTTGTCTGTGTGGCTGGAAGGCTGCTTTGTATGGAGCTCATAAAAACTCCTTAATTATAGATCTTCTATATTTTATTATAGTAAAAATTAATGTTTATTAAAATGATTAATTAATAAATAAAAATAAATTAATTTTTTTATAATTAATTGAAATATATAATAAAAATAAAGCTTAGGCCCTTCTTATTCACCTTAATCAAGGAGGATATATGCGTTTAACACCTTTCTTTTCACGTCTTGCTCTTTATTCGTCTATTGCTCTGTTAGCTTATTCAGCGTCGCCCATCTGGTCGGTTAGTTTGCCCGATGAGACGACCTTGATTGCAAGGGGAGAAGAACGCGGCGGAGAGCATCATTCTGCTCAAGGTCGAGAAGGCTTTCAGCATGATACGGCCCGCGGCTATGATAATCACCGCGACTATGATCATCATGGATATGAAAATCAATATGGGCATCGAAATGTGGGAGCATGGGAAGGCGGTTCAGGCTCAACAACCGTGATTGAAGGACAAGGAACCCAATATGTCCCTTATCCCTCTTCTGATTTGCCGCCTCTTCCTCCTCAGCAATAGAGAGAAATGAATGGTAAGGGAAGAGATTTAATCTTCAAAAACTAATTCATGTTCATGGCGAGTTTCTAGCAGAGATTGATGTCCTGTATAGACCATGCGGCCAAAGGCTATGGAGGCTGGAACATGGTATTTTTCCAATAGCCGTTTGAGAAGCTGGAAGCGGGGATGTTTAATGCCCTTTTCAATGCGGACGGGAATAATGGGATAGTCAGCTCCTTCGATAATTCCATTAAAGGGAGCGGCTTGATGGAGCTTTTCTGCCTCGGAATAAATATCCCAGCTTTGAATAAAAATGCAGACGGAAATGCCTTTTTTAAGCGTATTTTGAATGGCCATTAAGCAGGCTTGGTTTTTCTCTAGAGGCTCAATATCGGGAATAAAGACCACTCTTAGCAGCCGATAAAGATACTGCATCCAGCGGGAGGAGTGGTCTTGTTCCTGTTCAATGAAAAAGCGCATGCGGCGGCGTTGAGATCCCATTAGCAAAAGGGTATCATTCCATGCTGTATGGGTGCAGACATAAATGGCAGGACAATCCGGTATGTTTTCTTTTCCTCTGAAAATTGTTCTAAAATGCAATTTAGATAGGATAGAAGCAATAAAGCGGGTTAGATAATCGAAGAACTGGAAAGTATAAGCAAAGAGAATAATTAAAGTTAAGAAACCCATAAGCGTAAATCCCTTATCTGCAGCAATGCCCAAGATTTCGGAATTTAAATAAATGAGGCCTGAAGCGCAAAGAACTCCCGTAAAGCTCAAGAAATTGGTTGCAGCGACCATTTGACCGCGTAGCTTTTTTGGGCTGGCAACTTGAATGTAAGAATCGAGCGGAATTTCAAAAATTCCTCCAAAGACGCCAAGAAAAGTAACAGTGGGGATGACCAGCCAAATATTATCTGAAAATAAATCTAAAAGGAAGGAGCACAGCGAAATGCCCAATGCTCCAATGGGAACCAATCCCAGTTCGACGATGCGTCCTGAAATTTTCCCGGCTATTAAAGCTCCTGTTCCAATTCCTATAGCTGTTAAAAAGAAAAGATATCCTCCTTGGATGTCGGACAAGTGCAGCGATTGAACGGCAAAAGGAATAATGTTGAGCTGGGTAAAAGCGCCTACAAAAAGGAAATAAGCGGATCCCAAAATGGCTGGAAGCAAGGAGATCTCTTGGCGGGCCGATTTAAGCGTTTGGTAGATTTCTCCGATAAAAAAGAATTGAAACTTTTTAGAAGAGCCGGCCGGCGGAGTATGTTCAATGCAAAAACTCGTGACAACTCCAATAAGGGCGATGAAAGTGCAAAAAATAGCCGAAATAATGAAATTGCGCCCTGTGATTTGAATAATGAAAGAGGAAAGAAAGGTTCCTAAGATAATGGCTAAAAAAGTAAAAGAGGTCATCAAGCCGTTTGCCTTAGAAATTTTATCTTTTCCCACAAGCTCGGGCACAATGCCATACTTAGAGGGGCCAAAAATGGCGCTCTGCGTAGCTAGTAAAAAGAGAATGGCATAAGATCCCCACTTGCTTTGAAAGGCAAAGGCGCATACCCCAAATCCCATGATAAGCAGTTCTAAAATTTTCGTTGTGACAATGATATCGCGCTTGCTAAAACGATCGGCCAGCGTGCCGGAAAGAGCAGAAAAAAGGAGAAAGGGAATGACAAAGGTGGCTCCCGTTGTCGCTAAAATTTGATGGCTATATTCAATCCCCTCTATTTGAATGAAGAAGTAAACAATCAATAGTTTATAAATATTGTCGTTTAAAGCGCCCAAGAATTGCGTGGCATTCAAATAGGTAAAGGAAGAAAAGCGCTGGAAAAAAGAAGAAATCATAAAATAACTTTATTTGGCGTATAGAATAAACAAATCACTCTCTTTAAACATAATGGCTTGGAAAAGCTTTTATCTTAATTTATTAAAGATTCTTTTTCTTTAATTTAGAGTATGAAGGGTTAAGCCTTTAGCCTCAAGACTTTTTTTTATAGAGATAAAGAACAAATTTTAATTTTGCAATGCAGCCTTAATCACCTAAGCTTTGAGTTTTTACCTTCTAGACCAAAGCGGAAGCATGCATAGATGAAAAATGACTGGCTCTTATTATTGACTTGCTTGTCGTTTATTCATATTTGCGGTTTTGACACCATCTAAAGGGTAAAAACTCAAGCTAATATTATTGGATTAGGTTCCTTAAACGCAGATTTACTTCCAAGGTGGCTTCTAAATCCTCAACTGAGCGAAGGCTGTGAAGAGAAAGGATGCAAGGCTTTACATCTTTTAAACCAGGTGATAAAGGATTGTCTCCCGCCTCAATCGTTTGCTTGATATCCAAAGCCTTCATTTTTTCCCTATCATTGGTAAAGCTGCTTTTCCCCGTTTGGACAAATGCAGAAGGTCTTGAATGGGACGGAAGCGAATAAATTTTTGAAGAAATCATAATGATAATCGCTTAAGCAAACTACCCTCGCTTCCCAAGGAGCAGTATTGCCCTAATCGATGCAAAGCACCACTGAAAGGGTTTTTTGGAAATCAAATTATCTAAAAGAGAAGACGTAGATGGATTAGAAAAAATTGTTAAAGACATAACAATCTAATTTATTTTTATTGAATAAATTAGATTGGGAAGAATGTGTATTCATTGATTAAATAGAATTTTTAAAATTTATTATTAAATTAATGGGAAAACTTTAAATTCATTAAAAGCAAGAGAAAAAATAAGAGGGAAGCAAGTTGATTCTGTACGATTTAAAGAGGTCTTGTTAGAATGCTTTCCCAGAGCTTAGATTTCATAAGGGATCATAAGAGCTGTAAATAATTCCTTGTTAAGCGGTATGCATGGGCCATAGGTGCAAGCGATAGCCAAAATTTCCCTGTCAGCAAAACAAGCCATTAAGCTTTTATGCCGCACAAGCTTTTGGGCTTTTGCTAGCTTAGCGGGATTTAATGGAGCCTAAGGGAAATGACAAGCATTGCACGCCTAATTATCTGATTATCCGAAAAGGCGTTAGCAGTTTTAAGACATTCTCTTAGAGAACATTAAATAAATCTATTCCTTTATCTTCTAAGTAGCTTCGATGGGAAGAGAAAAAGCGGGTGAATGTGCGAATTCATTCGACAGCGGGATTGAATAAACGTTATGTCAAAAGCTTTAGATGTATTTTTTAGCAATCATTTAACCTTTCTTTATCAACAGTTAAAAAGCAAGTTATTTGGCTGTTCCTCCGCCCCTTTTAAGCGGCGTCTTGTCATTGTTTATGGTCCTGCCATGAAGTCTTGGCTAACGTTAAAAATGGCCCAAGATCCAGAATTGGAAGTGGCTGCCGGCGTGGAATTTGTTTATCTCAATCAAGCCTTTGATTACTTGCTTAAATTATTCCAACCATCTTCTTTTTATATCCCTTCTCAACTTGAATTGGCCTTGGCCATCGAAAAAGAAATCCATTCTCTTTTGCAGGCATTCCCTTCTCTTGACGGCATGGTGCAGCGCGACTGGATGCCTTTGCTTGATTATTTGAAATTGAACCCCGCCATAGTCGGTCCAGCTCTTAAGTTATCCAGAAAGATGGAAAAGCGCTTAATTGGCTTAAGCCAGCAAATAGCACGTCTTTTTCAAGATTACGGGCGTTATGCCGGCTCTTTGATCGCCAAATGGGAGGCAGAGGCAGTATCCAACTGGCAGGCGCGCCTATGGCTTAGCTTGTTTAATGAGAAAACAGGATGGACATATCCTCTTCGAGCTTTCCGCCAAGTATTGCATTCCATGCCCAATTGCGAAGTTCACTTTTTCTCCATCAGCTTTGTCTCACATGCCGAATTTGACTTCCTGCATAAATTGGCGAACTTTTGCCAAGTCTATTATTATCTTCTTTCTCCTTGCGCTGTCTTTTGGAGCGATATACGCTCCGATAAAGAAAACGCTTATCTTCAGACCTATTGGCAGCAAAAGCTTGGTCCTTTTTCTCCGCAAGTCTTGAAGCTTGAAGAGCTGCTGCGCGATCGCAATCCACTGTTGGCCAACTTTGGTCGCTTGGGACGCGAAATGGCTTATCAAATCGAAGAGAGTCTGGTGCAAACGCACGCTCATTATCTTCTTCCCAGTCACGTCAGCTCATTAGAAGAAGATTTGTGCCTTCACGAAGACCTTTATTTCGCCGAAACTGCCGAGCCTCTTTCTTTGCTGCATGCCATTCAGGCAGATATGCTGCTTATGCGCAATCCACAGGGCAAGCCATCCTTCGCATGCTCAAGCCAAGACCGTTCGATCCAATTGCATATGGCGTCAACAAAAAGAAGGGAAGTGGAAATTCTCTACCATAATTTATTGGCTTTGATTGAAAGACAGCCCGACATTAGCCCTTGCGATATGATAATTATGGCTCCTCAGATTACGGACTATGTGCCCTATATTCAAAGTATATTTGGATCGCCCGACAGCCAGCTCGATTTTCAAATTCTAGATCTGGGAATGCAGAGCCAAAGCGAAATCGTGCAAGGATTCTTGCAGCTTCTGTCTTTAAGCGAAAG
This sequence comes from Candidatus Protochlamydia phocaeensis, assembly GCF_001545115.1. NCBI lineage: Bacteria > Pseudomonadati > Chlamydiota > Chlamydiia > Parachlamydiales > Parachlamydiaceae > Candidatus Protochlamydia > Candidatus Protochlamydia phocaeensis. The sequence continues at coordinate 386,427 of NZ_FCNU01000032.1, read as the reverse complement.
CCGTTGGGACACCAAACATTTGCTTCAGCTATTCGAGCATCGCTCTTTTCAGCGTCGCCATCAGATGAACATAAGCGATTATTACACAATTCAAGAGTGGGTAGAGCAAGCTGGAATTCGCTGGGGAGACGATTGGCTGCACCGCAATGAATTGCTTCAGCGCAGGCATTGCCAGCAAGGAATGGTAGAAGAGACTGCCGTGGGGACTTGGGACTTTGGCCTCTCTCGCCTCCTGATGGGCTTAACAACTGTATTAAAGTCAAAGGTTCCCTCTTCTTTGGAAACGCTTCCTTGTGAATCTGTCGATTTTTCTCAGACCGAATTGATGGGCAAATGGATTCGCTTGCTTCATTCTCTGCGCGATGATCTCTCTCCTTTGCAAGACCGCACGCAAATGACCATGGAAGATTGGGCCCATTACTTGCGCTGTCTGCTTGAGAATTATTTTCAGCCAGATTTTGATGACTGCCAGTCTATTGAAGACTATGAGGAGCTGAAAGCCCAATTTGATGGATTGCAGGCTGCAACCCGTGCGTTTAAAGAGACGCGTTTTTCATTTCAGTCTGTTAGAACACATTTAAATGCTCTATTGCAGCATCGTGGAATTACTTATCGCGAGAGCCATCTGCAATCCGTCCGCTTTTGCTCGCTTATGCCTTTGCGCTCGATCCCTGCCAAAGTGATCGCATTAATGGGCATGCAAGAAGGCGCATTTCCGCGCACGAATTTTCATTCTTCCCTGAACTTGATGCTGGGCCAAGAAAATGTGGATTACTGTCCTTTGCCGACCGATTATGATCGCTATCTGTTTTTGGAGGCTTTGCACTCGGCCCAAGAGTATTTGTTGATCAGCTATCAAGGCTACAGCCAACAAGATAACAAAGAACTGCAGCCCAGCTTGGTCATCGAAGAACTCTTCTCCTATCTAGACAAGTACTATACGTTGGAAGGGAAAAAAGTGTCGGATGTTTGCGTTTTTAAACATCCCTTTGATTCCTTCGATGCGGCGTATTTTCAGCCGCAAACGCGGCTGGCCAATTTTTCTTTGAACGATTTTCGGTCTGCGCAAGCTTATTACAAGCCGCAAAAAAGCCCGCCGCACCGCTTTCTGGCAAACTTTGCATTTTCTGCTCATCCTCAATCCGAGCTGATTCCATCTAACAGCGTCTTAGACCTTAAGCAGCTAAGCGAAGTCGCGCGCAATCCGGTCAAATTTTATCTCAATCGGGTCTTGGATATTTATTTGCAAAGCGAAGAAGACCGCAAACTTAAAAATGAAGAAGACCTGGCCTTATCCGCTTTGGATAAGCATCTTCTTAAGCAAGTCGCCTTAAAAGAGCCCATTGAAGCCGTTCTTGAACGGGCAGAAAAAGAAGGGAAAATGCCTTTAGGGCTATTTAAAACAGTTGCCACAAGGCGCTTGAAAGAAGATGTCTATGAGCTGCAGGAGCGATTGCAGAAGCACAAAATCCATCCACGGGATATTTTTCAAATCGAATTTTGCACGAGCTGCACAGAGCCTGCGCTGCAAGAAGACGGCCGCTGGCTTATGCCTGCTATTTCGCTCTCTTATCCTGATGGCTATAAGCTATCGATCATTGGCAAGCTTTCCCATGTCACCTCTAAGGGGTTGGTTGTCATCAGCAAGGGAACCTTGTCTGATGCTTGGAAGGCTTGGCCGCAGTTTCTTTTATACGACTATGCCGCTAAAGCTTATCCGGGCGGGCTTGAGCGACAGCTGATCTTGACCTACACTTCCCAGCCTAAAAAAGCTTTTTTTGAAGAGGCCGAACCGTATCTTAAGCAGTTTGTAAATTACTACGGACTTTGTCTTAAAAACTTTTCTCCTTTGCTTCCCGATTGGGTGCCTTTCATTTTGGAGGGAGATGCAGGCGGTTTGCAAGAAAAGATGCGCCAGCTCTTTTCGGACTCATTTGGCAGTTATCAAAGCCCCGACTTGCGCTGGATTCTCAATAAAGACTGCTTGCCGCATGCGGAAACAATTATTTATAACTGGAAAGCCCAAGCCGAATCCCTATTGGGGGATTTAATCCGTTTTTGGTATCCTCCTAAGCAGCTTAGCGTTTCTGAGGAATCATGAAAAAATTTAATGTGCTTGATCGCCGGCTGGCCCTTCACCAGCATTATCTTCTCGAAGCTTCGGCCGGGACAGGGAAGACATTTTCCATTCAAAACATCGTTGTCCGTCTGTTGATTGAAAGCCAACAAGGAGGAGAGCCGCTGCCCTTAAGCAAAATTTTGGTGGTTACGTTTACCCGGGCAGCGACACGCGACTTAAGACTGCGCATACGCGCCAATATTGAGCAAGCACTTGCCCACCTGAATGATTGGTTGAGCGATACTCCTGTTGAAGAAAATATCCCTGATTATCTGAAAGCTTTTTTAGAAAAAGGGCAAGAGGCGGTTTTGCGTGCAAAAAAACGCTTGCAGCAGGCGTTATTTGCCTTTGAACAAGCCCAAATTTTTACCATTCATTCATTTTGCGCCCGTATGCTTCGGCAATATGCCATTGAAAGCGACATGGGATTTCATGCCATGTATGGGGAAGAGCCTTTACCCCAATCGGAAGTGATGGCTGTCATTCGGGACTTTTTCCGGACAGAAGTACGGATTGAATCCTACAGCCCCGCTCAGCTGGACATCGTTTTAAAAGCGGATCCAGACCAAAGAAAACTGCTAAAGGCCATCCAAAGTGGCTATGAATTTGCCGATATGCCGTCTTTTAAGCAGCTTTATTTGCAGTTTGTCAAGGCGATGCAGGCGCTTAAAAAGGCGTTCAATCCTACGGCAGAAAACTTGATCGAGGATTTCAGGGCGCAAAGCCAAGCCTATCGCAATTATAAAAGCGGAGAGACGAAGGCAGAGACGCTTGATAAAGTTATGCGCTTTGCAGCCCTCTTCGATCAAGAAGACTGGACGGTTGAGGAGTTCGATAGGCTTATCAGCGATGGACTTGTTTGGACACTGGCCTTGGATCCCAAGCTGCTCAAAAGCCGAGCCGCAACGCCGGCAGGGCTGTCCTATCCAGATTTTACCAAACATCTAAAGCAGCATCTGGAAGCGTTAGTACAAACGGCCGGCGATTTTTCTGTTCTGCTGGCCAGGCTGGCGCGCGATTGCCAGCAGCTACTGCGCCGCTATCAAAGGGAAGAAGAGAAGCTTTCTCCCGATGACCTTCTGCGCAAAATGGAATGGGCGCTAAATCAACCCAACTTTTTAACGCAGGTCCAAGCCAATTACCAAGCCGCTATTATTGACGAATTTCAAGATACGGACCCTGTACAGTGGCAAATTTTCAGGCGCTTATTCCTTTCGCAAGAGTATGCCTGGACGGGCTATCTCTATCTTGTCGGCGATCCCAAGCAATCGATTTATTCTTTTAGGCAAGCCGATATTTATACATACTTATCGGCGGCTCAGGCATTGGGAGAAAGCCATTGCTTTTCCTTGGATGTCAACTACCGTTCCCAACCTCAGTTGGTCAAAGCGCTCAATGCTTTATTTGCGCCGGAACATCTACCGCATTTTATCCCCTTGCCAAAGAAAGATTTATATGTTCCCTATCAACCCGTTCAAGCATCTCAGATAGGAAAAGACGCAATCTTCCAAGACGAAAAAGGGGCCGTTCACTTCTTTATTGGAGATGGGAGTGCGTTTAAGCGGGTCAAATGGGCGGATATGGAAGCTCGGGTTTTCTTTCCCTTTATCGTTCAAGAAATTCATCGCCTGCGCCAGCAAAAGCAATTTGGTTTCCGCCAATTTGCCGTTTTGGTGCGCGATCGCCACCAGGCGCTGCGATTGGCCGAATATTTGGACTCGCAAAAAATTCCCTATCTCAATCAGCGTGGAACTAGTTTGGCTGAATCGCCCGCCTTGGCCGCCCTCATCGATCTTATGCGCGCCATTTTGCATCCGCAAGACCGCGGAGCGATCAAAACAGCCTTGGGCACGCCTTTATTGGGATGGGCGCATGAAGAGCTGAAAGCGCTTGATCAACTTGAATCCATCTTAGCCATCGTTCAATACCTACGGCAATGCCTGTTTGACAAGGGATTTGCCTTTTTCTTTCAGGAAATGCTGAAGAGCCGTTGGCAAACGGGTGGTTTGACGGTGCTTGAGCGCTTGCTTGCCCGTGAGGGAGGATTAGAGTTTTATCATGACCTGCAGCAAATTTCCGATTTGGTTATCGACTACCAATACCGTGAATGGAATGGCCCTGAAGGCCTTATTCCCTTTTTGGATAAATTCCAAATTTGGAATGAAAACGAAGATGAACGCATTAAACGCTTTCAAGATCCGTCCAAAGATGGTGTGCGCATATTGACTTTGCATTTTAGTAAAGGGCTTGAGTTTGACATTGTCTTTGCCTTGGGATTGGCTTATCGCACCGGTATTAAAGAAGAGCTCATTCCCGTTGAAAAAGAAGGACAGCTTTACCTCACTCCGTTGGCTGAAGATTGCCCGGAGCATCATCATTTCTGTGAAGAAAGCGATGCAGAGAAAATGCGCCAGCTCTATGTTGCCATGACGCGCGCAAAGTATCAGCTCTATATTCCCATTGCCCTGCATCTAAATGCAGACCATTTAAAATTTGGCGATGCCTCTCCCATTGATCTTTTTCTCAGCCGATTATGGCAGCCGGCCTGCGCTTACCAAACGCTGTATGAAAGAATTAAGCACTACGATGGCAGAGTGTTGATTGACTTTTTAGAGACCGTTGGAAAAACGCATCACATTACCTATTCCCTCCATCAGGAAATTACTCCAGAGGCCCCAAAAAAGCAGCAAGCCTTTTCGGCCCAATTGCTTGCTCCGCGCTCGCTTACCGTGTCTAGCCCAAGCTTATTCATGACTTCCTTTTCGAGCCTGAGCCATCCTGATGCTCCCCATGAGCGCAGCCATCAGCCAGCTCCTCATGACTTTGATCATGCCGTCAAGCATGTTCATACCCTTCCGGCAAGCAGCGATACGGGTGTTGTTATTCATCAAATCTTAGAAAAAATTTCTTTCCGGGACTTTCGAGGCTTAGCGCATAGTCAAATGGCTTTGCCACTGGTACGGCCCTTTATTCAAAAGACGCTTTTTAAGGAATGGGAAGAAGCTCTAGCTTCTCTTGTTTTTAATACATTGAAAACTGATCTGAAAATTGATTCCAGCCCCTTTTGCCTATGCGATTTAGAGCCTTGGCATTACTATCGCGAAATGCCTTTTTTATTTCCCTATGAGAAAAGCTTTCCCTTGGAAGGAGTGGCCTATCAAGAAGGATTGATCAAAGGGATTGTGGATTTGATTTTCATGCATCAAGGCAGTTACTATATCTTGGATTGGAAAAGCAATTGGCTTGGCAGCCATGACGAGGCTTATCAACCAGATCAGCTTTATGCGGCTATGCAAGAGCACAACTATTTTGTGCAGGCTAAGATTTATGCCGAAGCCCTCAAGCGGTACTTGAAAATAGTCGATCCGCGGCCTTTTGAAACCTGCTTTGGAGGAGCCATTTATCTCTTTTTAAGGGGCATGCAGCCTGGCAAGCAGACGGGGATTTATGCATTCCATCCGCATCGACAGATTGAACAGACAAGGACAGAGCAGGCATCTTCCTTATCCCTTATTCTAGACCATGTTCCATGAGGAGCAAAGCAGCCTTATTGCTCATGCCTTTATTTAATCGCTTTTCCATTTCATCATAGAAATGGTTTGCATGGCCATAATCCTGCTTACCTTCAAATAGCATATTAATTCAGGTTATTATCTAAATCGACTAATAGCCAGGTGTCTTCATCAATAAAAGAAAGAAGATCGGCAAAAAAAGTGTTTCAATGATGAGTGCTTTCAAATGAGGTAAGAGGGGATTCTGAAATTCAGAATAGCTTAAATTCGAGTCATTCAAAACACCCTCTGCAAACGAATGTAACCCATCAGGGGTTGAGCATCATTTTGTCTTGCTGTCCTTGCCGATAAGCCAGATAGTCTTTCAGAATTTGAGCATGGTCGAAAGCCATTTGATCCCAAGGAATTTGATCAAGAGGAACGATCCAAGCTTGGGCCGCATCATCGCCAGCTTGGGGCGTGCGGTCGCTTTTTGCCAGATGAGTGACTTCAACGGAATGGTGGCGGAAATCACGGTTGGGATCAGAATAAACGTGAAATTGCTTTAGATCCTTTAGTTCCAATCCAACTTCCTCTTGCATTTCGCGGCGTACAGCTTGTTCAACAGTTTCGCCATATTCGACTTTTCCCCCGGGAAGAGCTTTGCCAAAAGGCGCTTTGCCCCTCTCAATGAGAACGATTCCCTTTAGTTGGTTTTGGTCATATACCTCAATAATCGCAGTCGTTGTCAAAATAGGAGGGCGATGAAGAGAAGAGGCCACAATCTGAGCGCTTGCTTGAAAGTCTATCACACATGCCAGAACGATCAAAATTAGAGATAATGTTTTTCTCATGCGAAGTCTCCTTGTTAAAAAGCAAGGAGACTATAATTTTTTAATTATTAATATTCAAAAGGATAGATAAATATTTTATTCAAATCCTCTTTTCTGCTAATGTGGGGAGCCTTATAAAATTTTTAAATTTGTTTATACGATTATTGAAGGCACACGCATGCAACCAGGATTGGCAAAAACGCTTTTTTTGGAAGCCCATGGCCGCTCGCCCTGGTTGGAAGCAGAGAAAAAAAGCCCCTCTCCTTGGCCGCTTTTGGATGAGCTTCTCAAGCAAAATCGCTTAGCTTATTTAGATTATGTCCTTGTCATTCGCCTTTTGCGCGATCAGTCGGTCAATCAAGAAACAGCGCTCTTTCTTTGCCATCTTATTATGGCAGCTAAAGAAGGACACTTATGCGTTAAAATCGAGCAGCAGCAGCTTTTCCCTGCCGTCCATCAACTCTGGATTGATGAAGGCGATCATCCTTTATCAGAAGAGGAGTTGCAAAAATTGACGCAGATGATGATTGCAGGCGCTAAGGCCATTCCTACAGCTTTAGTCACATCTTTGCAAGTCGGACAAGCGGAGCAGCTGCCCCATACACCGCTTTGCTCCTATCAGAATTGTTTTTATCTGCAAAGGCATTGGATTTTCGAGACGCTATTTATTCAGCATCTCAAACGGCATTTTCATGTCCAACCTGTTCTGGCAATTGATCAAGAGAAAATCCAAAAACAATTAAGCCAACTTTGCCAAGAAGGCGTCCTGCTTGAGGAGCAAGCGCAAGCCATTTTTAAAGGCTGCAGGCATTCTCTTTCCTTAATTACAGGCGGGCCGGGGACTGGGAAAACCTATACTGCCGGGCAACTCATTCAAATCTTTTGGAACAGCTTGTCCGAAGAGCAAAAGCAAAAATGCCAAATCGTTTTAACTGCACCGACAGGAAAAGCTGCTGCCAACTTGCAAAGAAGCTTAAGCAAGGCGACCGCTAAACTAGAGGGATTTCCTGCTCTGCAAGCCAAAACCTTGCATGCGCTTTTGGGAATAAAAAGCCATTCTGGATATGCCAAGGATTCGATTAATCGTTTGACAGCCGATCTGATTGTTGTCGATGAAAGCTCCATGGTTGATGTCAAAATGATGGCCAGCCTCTTTGAGGTGCTTAAGAAAGGTTCTCGTTTAATCCTTTTAGGGGACCAGCATCAGCTTCCCTCTGTTGAAGCGGGCAGCGTTTTTGTCGATATGATTAATATGCATCGGACGCATCCGGATCTTTCCATTCCTTGCACTCAGCTAAAGGTCTGTTTAAGGGCTGAGCTCGGATCGATTATCGCTTTTGCGCAAACTATTAATGAAGGTCAAGCCGATCAGGCATTAGCCTTGCTCAATCAGACAGCGATGCCAGGTATTTCGCGCTTGAATCTGCCTAACGAGAGAAAAGAATCGCAAAAAGTTTTCTTAAATCATGTATCGGGTTATTTTCCTTCGCTTGTGAAAGCTGGGCAAGATCCTGAACAAGTCCTGCAGCTTTTTAATGCCATTCGTATTTTATCTCCCATGCGCAAAGGCTCCTTTGGAGTGGATGCCATCAATCAATTGCTTTGGCAGCATGTCGGCCAACTCTCTTATCAATCAGGATGGCTGGCGATCCCCATTCTGATAGTCACGAACGATTACCGCCAGGATCTGTTTAATGGGGAAACGGGCGTTCTTATGCGCAAGCTGCCATTGCGAGGAGTCAGCCTAGAAGACTATGCTTTATTTCCTTCTCGGGCTCAGGAAGGAAGTGTACGTCGTTTGTCGGCCCTTTTACTGCCCAAATACGAGTATGCTTATTGCTTATCTGTTCATAAAAGCCAAGGAAGCGAATTTGATCGCGTTGTGCTGGTTTTGCCTGAAGGATCCGAGCTGTTCGGACGCGAGGTGTTTTATACAGCGGTCACACGTGCTCGCAAGCATGTGGAAGTCTATGGATCGGATATTGTGATTCACAAGACCATTTCCCAGCAGGGCCAGCGCTTATCCGGCATTGAGCAGCGTTTAAGGACGGATTCAACAGTTTTATAATAAAGCTAAAATTTTAAGGATTAAGGCTTTTCATTTACCTAGTTGTCGGAAAATAGGGCAACGTGCGATACTATTCTTTTCCTATTATGCCTAAATAGCTCAGTTGGTAGAGCAGCGCATTCGTAATGCGAAGGTCGCGGGTTCGACTCCTGTTTTAGGCATTTTCTTTTTCAATACTTTAAATCTCTGTTTGCCTCCTTGTTAAAGCCCCATGTCAGAAAAATGTCAGGATTATACGAATCGGTTTTCCCACAATCTACACAAAAGTCGCTCATTTCTAATACAACCAAGTTTCTTAATTTAAGCAAAGTGCTTGGTCGCTTAGTCAATGAGCAAGGTTCTGCCAAGCCGTTCTTAATATCAATTGGAGAAAAAGCTTCTGCATTAGCTGAAGCTTATGAAGATCGACATCTAACGACACAAGAAGCCTTAGAGCGATTTCTAAATCTAGCTAGTGAAGCTGTAGTAGTAGAAGAAGAGAGGAATCAACTCAACCTTGATGGCAATAGCTTTGCTATTTACAAAGTGATTTTAAATGCGAAGCCTACGATATCAGCTCAAGAAGCCAAGCATGTAAATAGTATTTTTGAGCGTTACCCAAATCATTTATGGAATCAGCATGAAAAAAGCCAATTAAGAGCTGCTCTTTATAAAGAATTGATTTCAATAGTTGGGAAAGATAATATCATTGAAGTTGCAAATCAATTATTTAAACTTCAAAGGGTATAAAGATGGCAGTTCGCTCTGTAAAGGGCTTACATTGGCAAGATGAGCAAGAAATGCGGGAAGCTGTAAAGACTTGGGCCATTAAAATGGGGGTGAAGCTTCCTAGCCTTCAAATCCGCCTTCTTAAAAATAAATGGGGATCTATTTCCACAAAAGGTCGAATGATCCTTAATGCGGAGCTCTTAGAACTTCCTAAAGAACTTGGCGAGTATGTCATTGTTCATGAACTTGTCCATATCCTCGCTCCTAATCATGGCAAAGTCTTTTAGTTGTTGTACTAAGTATTCCTGCTGTGCATTTCTGTACATCTATTTTTACCTCTTATAAATACCTTTTTCAAGTTTGAGTTAAACTGGTCGCGTTTTCAATATTAGGCGTTTCCCTTGTAGATTCTGAGCTAAGTGAAAATGCCACCACGGCAAAAAATAAACCAATAATAGAAAGGAATCGAAATATTTTTTGATTGAGGATTTCAGCAGGTGTTGTTCCGCACCACGTTTGAATATTCCATCCCTGCACACCAAACAATGCTGCAGATCCAGGAACGATGCTAAAGGCTTGCAGTAAGTTGATTGTTATTGGGGTTAAAGGGAAATATTGGTTTATTATTGTAGAAGTGATCAATCCGACGAATACTACAACAAAACTTCCAATAATACTTTTGATGTATGCAGTTTTAACAAGTTTAACTTGATCAATTTGTTCGTTTTTTAAAATTTCAGATGTCATTTTCTTTCCTTATTTACCTTCCTAAAGCAGCTATACGAGTATTAGAATGAGATTCACCAATCCAGGTGCTACCACGTTCTGTTGACTTTGCAGGGCTGATCATAATACTTACGTCTTGTCCTAGTTCGTTTAGAAAACGAATCAAACGCTCTAAAGAAAAGCTTCTTAATCTTCCACGAATCAAAGCAGAAATCTTGGGTTGATCAATGCCTAAAATTTCAGCAGCTTGTTTTTGAGTGAGTTTTTTCTTTTTAATCAGTTTAGCAATTTGACGAGCTAGCTCGGATTTTGCTAAGGCTTCTTCGGGATTTTCAACACCTAAATCAGCAAATACGTTTCCGGAGCTTTCTTCGTATACGATCTTTTTTTTCATAACTCCTTCTCTCCTTTTAATTCTTTGTAGAGGGCTTCAGCCTCTTTTAATCGGCGCTTAACCAAATCAATGTCTTGTTTTGGCGTTGCGATGCCGCTTTTTGATTTTTTCTGAAAGGCATGCAGCACAAAAATGAAATCGGCCATTTCAACTGTATAAACCACTCGATAAGTTCCCGACCTATCATTTTCTCGAAGCTCAATGACTTTGGCATTCCCTAACCCGCTAAGAGTTTTCGCATGGTTATGTCTATCACCCATTTGAGCAAGATATAAGCCATGTCCCATCTCGTCTTGAACTTCATGAGGGAACTGCTTGAGGTCCTCAAGGCTCGATCCAATCCAGAAAAGTCGTTTCATTCGTTGATTCCTGTATCATTCTAATTCAATTATGCCTAAATAAGCATATTTTATGCAAGAGCAATGGATTCAATTCCATGGGCCAGTCTTGGACCAAACAGAGGCAATAAGTTAATCAGAATTACATCAAGTGGCGATAGTCTTTTTAGAGGAAATAGGGTATCTTACATTTCAATCTCTTATCAGAATACTTTAATGAAGTTTTCAAAGAAAAATTTTTATATTGATACATCAATATTGTCTCTTATCTCCTTTACTAAGGCTGGGGAGCCGTCATCTCAAGTTATCAAGAATTATGAATATTTTCTTGATCAAATGGATTTGCATCACCCTACATTTGTCGACGCAGACTTTACTTGGATAGTAACTTCTGCATTACTTCTTGAATTGATAGGTTTGGGGCAAGTAAAAACTAAGCTCAAAAATCAAGTGAGTACAAAAGAGTGGGAGCAGTTTATTACGTTAGAGCATGAAGATGCAACCGGCCTATTTTGCGATGTGATTGCAAAACGAGTGCGCTCTTATATATTAACAAATTTACCAGCAAATAAAGTATACCGACAAGCTACTGTTGAATTTCTCAGAGATTTTCGGGCGCATGCACATGCACATTTTGTATCCTCAAGAATAAAGCGATGGGCGAAAAATTTACGAGAAACCACTCATTACAATGCCTTTGCTAAAGCTATTTTTTTGGACACAGTGTTTCGTTATCCGTTTATTAACATAAAAGAAATAAAAAAGTGTGATCGTTTGAAAGCTATGCAGCTTTGGGCTGGAGTAATGGGTCGCTTATGCCGAGTTTATTATGAACTTCGGGGAATGGGTTTTGAGTATAGTGCTTTAGGCCTGTTTGCTGAGATACATCGATTAGGAGATTGCTTTAAACAACCCAACCCCGATGAAAAAAAATATGACGCCTTGATAAGAACATGGGATGATATGGCTGACGCGGATTCGATCAATTATGCATTACTTGGCAGAAAGGGAGAGGTTGTCAATATTCTTACAATGGACAAGAAAGACGATGTTGTCCGTCGCTTAAAATGCTTATCGCAAAATTTAAGGGAGATAGCTTCTTTAGGCTTCAGTTCAGAAAGGTGTCCGGGAACAATTACGCTATTTTCAGATAGCTTACAAGTGACGGACTTTCTATTGGTTGAGGATGTGATCAAATAATCATTAGAGGCACTTACCCATCATTCATTTAAAAATTCATGATTCCTTGGACCAACCTTGGACCAAATAGAGGCAACAAGCCAATCGAAATTACATTAAATTGCGATAGATTCTTAAGAAAAGATAGTTTATTCTGCTCTCTTGTCAGCTACTGTAAGATGCTGTGATATTGCTTGATAGGGCGCATTCGTAATGCGAAGATCGCGGGTTCGACTCCTGTTTTAGGCATTTTCTTTTTCAATACTTTAAGTCTCTGTTTGCCTCCTTGTTAAAGCCCCATGTCAGAAAAATGTCAGGATTATACGAATCGATTTTCCCAAAATCTACACAAAAGTCGCTCATTTCTAATAAGAGTTTTAATTTCTCTTAGGCAAATGAGCTATAACGCTATCATCGAGTAAAAGGTGAGTAAAGCAAATGGCCTTTGCAGATGAAGAATACCCTAGAAAATAATTAGGAATTGAATTAGTGTCGACTACAAATTGTTGTGAAATCACAACAGGATGTAGTAAAAATGAATTCATTTATTAAATTATTTCCCAGTCCTTCTTTTGTGGCTGTTCTGACTCTTTTCTTGGCTCATCCTGAAGAGGAAATTTATCAATCACGCATTGTGGAAGTGACTAAATGCGCTTTAGTTCAAGTCCAAAGAGCCCTAAAACGTTTGGAAGAGACTGGTCTAATCACTAAAACCAAATCTGGCAATCGCATTTATTATAAAGCTAATCGAAGGCATCCAGCTTTTGAAGATATTAAGAAGGCTTTATTTAAAACAGTTCTTTTTGGTGACTTGCTAAAAAAAGCTCTAAATTCAGTTAAAGATAAAATTCAATTTAGCTTCATCTATGGATCTTTAGCACGAGGAGAAGAGTCTTTTGACAGTGATATTGATTTATTTATCATTGGTGATTTAGGCATGCGAGATGTTGCGAGTCTGCTTGGAGTAGTTGGTCATGAGATAGGACGAGAGATTAATCCAACAGTATATCCTTTGAAAGAATTTAAGAAAAAAATTAAAGAGAAAAACACCTTTATAAGAGAAATCATGAGCAAACCGAAAATTTGGCTAATTGGAGAAGAAAGTGAATTTGCAAAAATGGGTCAATGAAGGACGCCTGCAACGACATGCAACAGGTAAAGAGGAAATAGAAAATTTATTCAGGTTGGTTGAGCGTGACTTAAAAGATGCGAAAATTAAACAATTATCTACCGATAGACGCTTTGCTACAGCTTATAATGCTGCCCTTCAACTTGCTACGATAGTACTTCTTGCGGCTGGCTATCGCGTGAAGGCTATTTCTGGCCATCATTGGGTGACAATAATCGCATTTCCTGAGGTTATGGGTAAAAGTCAAAAAGGACGAGCAGATTATTTCAACGCCTGCCGAGCAAAACGAAATGTGACAGATTATGATCGTGTTGGAGAGATCTCAGAAGCAGAATTAAAGGAACTTCTAAAAGAAGTCTCTTCATTTAAACAAGAGGTGGCTGACTGGATGAATCAGCATCATCCAAATTTGATATCTTAATACATTGAGATTCATTTTGCTATTTTCACACTTTTCTCACAGCAAGCCTCTAAAGCATTCTACAATGGGCAAAAAGCCGCAACATTGGTAGGATTGCAACTCACAAAGAATAAGATTGTTAAATATTATTCTTTGCTGTCAGTTTAGAGATGCGTGGCATTCGTAATGCGAAGGTCGCGGGTTCGACTCCTGTTTTAGACACTCTCTCTATCTTCTTAAAATGAACGTTTTAAAAACGTTTTTTTATTCTTAAAAATTTTCTTCAAATAAAATAGCACAAAAAAGACACATTACGCTGCAACAATAAACCGTGTAATTTAATTCTTTAATGAAAATAACCCTTTCTTTGCTTAAAGCAATAGATCCGAGTAAGAGATTGATTTGGAAAATGAAAAAAGCTGCTTACTCAGCAGGCTTTCGCACGCGATGTCTACTTGGAGAATTTTAATGCGTCTGTTCTAGTTTCGGCAGCTTGCTGTGATAAAGGTCTGTAAAAAAGCATGCTGCCAAATTTTAGCATTACACGCAAAACCTGGAAATTGGAAATTAATGCACTTTGCTTTGGCAAGGACGCAGTTGCTTGTGCTTTAGTTTGCTTTCTGCTATGGGTTTCTAACAAATGTTATGGATAGGAGTGTAAGATATGCTACAAGTTAGCCCTTTCGATACTTTTTGTAATGAATTAAAGCAAAGGCTTTTGGAGAAACAACCACATCTTTTTCCCAATAATGGTCCTCAAACGACACAAGATATTTATCAATTGCCTATGGCTCTCATAAAAATAGCACAGACTGCTGAGAAAGAGTTTAAGGATCGAATTGTTGAGGTTCTGGAACAGCATCCTACAATGGAAATTATGCGAACATATTTTCCACCTGTGCACTTGGATTTCATTCCGATTATCAACTTCATCAAAGAAAGAACGCTTCCTGAACTGCTTTGTAATGTTATAGAGCCTAATAAATTGGATGAAGCAGCGGAAGCTATGGATATGTTGAGCTATGAAGGCTTTGGTTGGACGTTTGGACGCAGAACATATAAAGCAATTTTACAATCAAGTGAGAGTCTATGCGTTCTTGCTCGTGATAAAACAACAAATAAGATTGTGGGCTTTGCTCTAGGGAGTCTTGTTGAAACCCCTGTAATGACTTCAGAAGTAAAAAATTTGAAGATATTTCATATTTGGCTGTGCGTGCGAAGTGCGAGCTACCCCAAAGCGCAGTTTATTAAAAATTTGGAAACAATTAGGGAGACGGCACTTCAAAAGTTTAAACCTGATATCTTATCTCTTAGCGTAAATGATACAAATGTATCTGTACGTAGACTTTACGAAAATGCTGGTTTCCAGCCAGAAGGTGAAAGTAGCTACAACGAGTTTTCACAAGAACAGGCTCAATGGATGGTATGTAGAATATCCGAAAATACATATTCTATTGACAAAGCGGCTCTCAAGACGGCTCTTTGGAAGCAAGGATTTTGTATGCTTGGTTGGCAAGCCCCCTTCTTATTTGCTGGATTTGTAGGAAGAAGATGTTTCCATTTACTATGGCATAGGTAAATCTATTGTATCGAGACGTTTCTGAATAGTCTTTTGGAATAACATCTCTTTTGCTCTTAGCAGCTTTTAAAACAATTTCACTTGTTCTTGAAGAATTAATATACAATAAAAAATATGAATTTTCTTCAAATATGCCAAGGCTTCATGCCTTGAGGGAAAAGATAAAATGTTATCTACTTCAGGTTTATTTACACAGTTTTTTTGACAGACCCATTAATCACTCTTTGCGATGAAAAATTCTTATCCCCAACTCTGGAATTTGGTGTGATAAAGATAAAACGAGTTTATGTATTTCTATAACAACACCTATAAAATCAGCATAAAGTTCCGTTACTACTATTTCTGAAAGTTTCTCTTCCTCTTCGGAAGGTGGATTTTCATAATAAAAATATAACACAATAGCATTCTCTTTCAGATTAACATTTATAGCTCTTAAATTTGGGGTAATACTTCCTAAAAGAGCCACTTGTAGAGCACATCTTATTGCAGATATTGTTATAGTCATAAATCACCAAAGGTAGATTATGGGTGAGCTGGAACAGACTGGGATGCCCTATATCATTTCCTCGCCTATGCAAAGCAGGTCGGCAATTAGCGCGTCAGCCTATAATTTCAAATAGGCTAAGTCTTAGCCTCTATTAGTTTTCTGCTTATTTCACAATTTCAAGTGATCCTAAGATTAGATTCCCACATTTCTTTAATATCTTAGATAACTTGGAGCTTAAGCGCTTTTTGTTGAATTGCCGTCTATATTCAAGATTCGCGTTTACTTGGGAAAAGAATTGAAGGAGAGATAATTTTTTTACAAAGTAGAAAACATAATTTTACAGAGAAAGCCGGAATGCCTTTCTCTTATTTTGGGCTTTATAAAGCGTAATAAATAAAATATTTCCTTGGAGAATATTATCATTTTAGGTAAAGCATTAAAAATGCTCTCCAAAGATTAATGTCAGCGTAGAGGCATACAAGAAAGACTTATAAACCTGAAGAGACTGTGTTTAAGAGAACGATTAAGAATAATTTTTGTAGAGCTGGCAATAGGAAAAATATTCAATTAAAGGAAATTTATGATTTCAAAAAAAATTAGGCTTGTATTGTCAGCTATTAGCTTATCATTCACCTCTTGTCTGATCGCAGCACCGGATGAAAATTCGCAAACCCCTTTTCCGGTATCTGAATTCAAATTAAGTGAATTTGAACATAACTTAGAAAAGGAAATAAAATCTTATCAGAATTATGAGGGAAAAGACCTGATAGGCATCGCTTACTCCAATATCGTAAATATCAATTTAAGAAAAAACCTTCCGCGTGTTGAGTTCGTTATCCTTTTAAAACAATCCTTTGAGAATTATTCCGACCCACAAAAAAAAGAATTGTTAAATACTCTCTTTACAGATTTGAATAAAAAATTAAAAAGTTTGACTTCTAAAGACATAGATCCAAATTTGGTGGATATGTATTTGTTTATAAAAACGGAGAAAGGCGTTCAATTATTAGGACAATGGAAAGGGTCGTCTCTCCAAAAATAAAATGCCAAAAGCATTTTATAAGCCATACAGATTTTTTTTCTTTTTTATTGGATTCACTGATTTTTTACCGAACTCTTGGTAAAGAATAAAGTTGTTCCGTTGGATTAGATGGCATTCATCATCCGAAGATCTTAGGTTCGGCTTCTCTTTTAAACATGGCTATAAGCATCTTAAAGCGTTAGCTTTGGGATGCTTATTCTATGGTTTTCCTGTTAGTGAAATGGATAAGAAAAAGGCGTTTGCATCAAGATGCAACTCACAAATTTTTAATATGAAAGTTTTTTTTCTTATTCATGCTATTCGAATTTGAATTTTTAATGCCTTCGGAGAGCCTCATAGCTAGAACGATCTCAATCTGTTTAGACAAAGATCGTTCCTTTCTTGCTCGGCTCTTTTCCCGCCTTTTGTCTAAGCATTTTTAAGAGAAGACATGTCAATGGAGAAGCGGTACTTCACGTCGGACTTGAGCAGTCGCTCATAGGCCTCGTTGACCTTCTGGATGGGAATGACTTCGACGTCGGCGGTAATATTATGTTGGCCGCAAAAGTCGAGCATTTCCTGAGTCTCGGCGATGCTGCCGATGTTGGAACCGGAAAGACTGCGGCGTCCTACAATGAGGCTGAATGCTGACACGGAGAGGGGCTTTGGAGGCGCTCCAACAAGGGTGAGAGTGCCGTCACGGTGAAGTAGATTGAGATAGGCATTGATGTCATGATCAGCGGAAATAGTGTCGAGGATGAAATCAAAGCTGCTCGCATGCTTTTGCATATCTTCATTGTTTTTGGAAATAATGACTTCATCAGCGCCAAGTCGAAGCGCATCTTCCTTTTTTCCGGGTGATGTAGTGAAGACGACGACATGGGCTCCGAGCGCATGAGCAAACTTGACGCCCATGTGGCCTAGCCCGCCGAGGCCTACTACGCCAACTTTCTGGCCTTTGCCGACTTTCCAGCGGCGCATAGGCGAGTAGGTGGTAATGCCGGCGCAGAGAAGGGGAGCGACTCCCGAAAGTTCTAAGTTGGGGGGAACATGTAAGACAAAGTGCTCATCGACGACAATGCTGGTCGAATAGCCGCCATAAGTGACTCCTCCCAGATGCTTGTCCGGGCCATTAAAGGTAAGAACCATATTTGGGCAGAAGTGCTCAAGGCCTGCTTTGCAATGAGGGCAGCTCCTGTCCGAATCAACCATACAGCCGACTGCAGCGAGATCGCCGGGTTTATAATTGGTTACTGCCGAACCAACCTTGGTGACGCGGCCAACGATTTCATGGCCAGGAACAAGTGGATACGTGGTGGGCATAGTATGAATCCACTCGTTACGCGCTTGATGAAGATCCGAGTGGCAAATGCCGCAAAAAAGAATTTCGATTTGAACGTCACGTTCCTTTAAATCACGACGATTGATCTCTGTTGGCCCCAGCGGCGATGTCGCACTGGCAGCAGAGTAGGCTTTTACTTTATACATAGGTTTATCCTGCTAATTTTAAGGGGTAAAATCAATATAAAATTTTCTTTAATTTTTAAATATGCAAATATAGGATGCCTATTAAGAGACTGTCGTCGAATTCTTAATGAATCTATCTTCACATTCTTTTCCTATTGATCTCTTTATTCGGAAAATAATCTAGACAATTAGCAATTCGACAATAGTCTCTAAATAATTTGAATTTTTATTTTGAAATTAGAATGGATAATAAACTTATTTTAAGGTGAGGAAACCATGCAAAGTTTAATGCGCTTATTTTGCCTTTTTAGCCTTTTAGTCGTTCCTTTATTTGCCCAAGAAGTTGATCTGAGCCTTTATGAAAAAAGAGTATATGCTCAAAACGGTGAAGATGGCGTGTTAGAACAAATCTTTCGCTTGATTCCTCCCGTCTGCAAATACTATGTGGATTTTGGAGCCGGCGATGGAAACTTAATTTCAAATACCAAGTACTTGCGCGAAATGGATGGATGGAGAGGCTTGCTGTTAGATGCAGATTGCGAGCCCAATCCTCTGCTCAATTTGCATCGAGAATTTATTACGGCTGAGAATATTTGCGAGATTTTTGCTAAATACACTGTTCCCACGGAATTTGATCTCATCTCTATCGACATTGATTATAACGACTTTTATGTTTGGAAGGCGCTTAGCTCCCGCTATCATCCACGAGTGGTGGTCATCGAGTTTAATTGTTCGCATAATTATGACGAAGATAAAGTCGTCAAATATGATCCCGATGGATTTTGGGATATCTCAGATTATTATGGAGCGAGCATGCTTGCGCTTTATCGATTGGGAAGAGTGCTTGGCTATTCGCTTGTTTATCAAGATGCCAACGCGGTCAATTTATTTTTCATTCGTGATGACGTTTTGGAGGAAACGGGAATCAAATTTAAAAATATGAATGATGTTGCTAAATTGTATAATATTCCTCCGCATCGTTTGGCAAGAAATGGCTATAGGCCGGGAAATCCT
This sequence comes from Candidatus Protochlamydia phocaeensis, assembly GCF_001545115.1. Lineage (NCBI taxonomy): Bacteria > Pseudomonadati > Chlamydiota > Chlamydiia > Parachlamydiales > Parachlamydiaceae > Candidatus Protochlamydia > Candidatus Protochlamydia phocaeensis. The sequence continues at coordinate 367,474 of NZ_FCNU01000032.1, read as the reverse complement.
TTTGATCCCCTTCATCGAGAATTTATTTCTTCAGAAGAAGCTTTGCAGCTTGTTCCTTAGCTGCATTTTGAACTCTTTCCATCGGAAAAGGAGATAATCCTTTTCCGATAGATCTTATATGTGCTAATCGCTTTCGATTGATTGCTGAATCGCTTCTGCAAATACAGGAGCGCAGCTGATGACTTCAAGTTTGGAGGGCACATCGCTTCTTCTCAAAGGAATCGAATCGGTAATAAGCATGCCTTTGAGTTCTTCTGTCTCCGCTATCTTTTCCAACGCATTTCCGCTGAGCACGCCGTGTGTAATGACGGCATAAGCTCCTTCGGCTCCATACCGTTTTACAATGTTTTCAGAAACGGCTTTTAATAGCGTGCCGCCCGTATCGACGATATCATCAATAATAATCGCTGTCTTTCCTTTGAGAGCATCCTGGGCATTTTCATACTGAAGCATCTCGCCTGTCGGAAGCTCTACTTCTTTTAAATGCATGGCTTGGACGTGCCCTTTTTGAGAATAGTCTCGGCTCTTATCAAAAGAAGCAAACGCTACATTGGCGAATCCAGCTGTTTTCATGGCTCCCAAGAAAAGCTTTCCTCGCTCTACTGCGCCTTGGTCCGGTGCGACAACGACTAAGTTTTCAAGGCGAACTCCGCTTTCTTGTTTCTCCTTAAATTTGTTTGCAAACTCTTGCATCGCAAAATGATTAACTCCGACAGCGGATGTCCCCATAAGAGATCCAAAAATTGCCTCATTATGAATATCTAGCACGGTAATCTTGTTCGCGCCAGCCATACTAAAGAATTGCAAAACAAGAGAGGCGGACAGGGATTCTCCCGGCAGAGATACTTTATCTTGGCGGGCATATCCTAAGTAAGGAAGATAAAGATAAATTTTTGCAGCTCCCGCTTGCTTAGCGGCATTAATGGCAAAACAAATTTCCATTGTCGTGTCATTGATGGTTTTGCCTTCCTTTTGGCAGTTTCCGGCGATCAGACAGACTTTTTTATGTTCAAGCCCTAGTCTTTCTTCGATATCAATCTTGATATGGGATGACGTATCATTAAAAGGCCGGCTTTTAATCGAAATGAGCTTTCGATTAAGAAGCTTTGCTGTTTTCGTCGCTACTCCATCTCCTTCAAATCCCAACAGGACATAGGAATCAAGTAAACTATTAGTTCTACCGATATTCATTATTACTCCCTTTCTATATGTTTACAAATTTCAACAAAAATGGTTGTTTAATAATAAAAATTATTGATTTAGTAAAAATTTGGCTAATGAATTTGCTCTTTAATTAATATTTTGTCAATGTCTAGTTGTTTTATCCTTAAAGGATTTTTTAGAGAGAATAAAATTTTTGCACGGTATACCCTTTTCATTTCTACCAATCTTTTGGATTAGTAGAGAGCAGAGAAAGTAAAGGAGAGGCTTTAAAATTTAAGCTATAAATTAAGTGGCTTTTAGGATGCCTGAAGGAAAGGAAACCTATACCCAAGAATAGGTATTCTCTTCAGGCGATTTGAAGCGATCATTAAAATTCAATGGTTTTGGCATAAGGGTCACTTGGATCTAGTTTGGGCTTTAAAGAAGACGCGACGGTTTCTAGCAGATCATTGTTCTTTTCGATCCACTCTCGCGCTACTTCTTCCAAATAAGGAACGGAAGACACATCATCCAGCCCGGAATGTTCCGAAGGAAGGCCATATACTTGGAAACGGTGAAAATTGTCCTTTAATGTTTTGCTTAACTCTTGTGTAGGATGGTTTTCCATGGCAGCAAAGAAGGCATTGAAAACAACAGGGGCAACGCCAAGAAATCCTGCGCGAGCGATTCGATTGTAAGAAACAGTATAATCCACTTCTCCCGTTCCAAAAGATAGCACTTGAATGGGTCTTGAGCCCGCCAAGTTTTGCGCTTCTATATATCCTATCAAGCTCGGATTGTTGTTGGCAAGGCCGCCATCTAAAAAGGCATGGTCTTCCTGATCGATGGTTATCTTAGCGGCTGGCAAATAGCCAGGAGCTGCTGTTGTGCATCTTAAAACGCTTTTCACTTTATAGATTGTTTTATCTAAACTGTTCTCCACATCTGTTGATCTAAAATAAAAAGGCTTTCCTACCGTGGCATCATAAGAGGTAAAAATGGTGGGCGCAGACATATTGGCTTTAATGTCCATTGTATTATCTGCGATTTCTCCGATGACTTTCTCTAATCCATCTGCAGAATATTTTACCCAAAATATTCCATCGGAAAGAGGAAAAAGACGCGCAAGCCAGGTATGATTGCGAAAAACTTCTCCAATCTTGTCCTTCCAAAAATCTGAAAGCGTGGAGGCTTTAAATAAAGGTTGATCATTTTTTTGGCCTAGGTAAGCGGCGCATAAAAGCCCGCCTGTGGATGTGCCAATGCCCATATCAATAAATTCGTAGGGATCTAGGCCGCTCCTCTTACAGATGTCTTGGATGATTGTGATAGGTATTATGCCTCTTACTCCTCCGCCATCCCAGCTGGCCACCGTAAATTTTTGATTGGAAGGAATGTGTTTGGCACTTAAAAAATATTCTTCTGGCTCTTTCTCCCCGGGATTAGAGCCGACTGCATCAAAATTTAAGGGCAGCATACGACCTCCTTATGGATTGATAGGGCTTCATCTATTTTCTATACGCTAAAAATAAGAAAATGTTTAACAAGAATAAAAAAGGGATGAGAAATAAGAGGTCTATTCCTTATTTGAAAAGAGGAAGGCCCGCTTCTTATGCGCCGTGGAAGAATAGGGGAGGGGAAATAGCCAGCCACCCCTCCTTCAGATTGAGCAGATACCTACTCCGTTTCAAGTCTTTTTCCTAATTTAGAATTAGATAGGCTGTAAAAGCATTTCTTGGAAAAGACTTAAAGCAACTCATTGATAAATTCAATTATCCTAGTCTTTCCAAGATAAGCTTGGCTTCGTTTTCATCGATTAAAACGAATTGATTGAGGCTTTGCTCATAACAGTAGACGTCCGCATGGGCAATATCAAACCACCAGCCATGAATGTGAAGTTTATTTTTTTCTATGCGTTCCTGAACAAAGGGATAACTTTTAATATGATCGATTTGTTGAAGAACATTGATTTGAGAAATTTGATTGTGCTCGGATAAAGAAGGATCAATTGTAAATCCCTGTCTGACTTTATTTAGGGATTCCGTTCCATATTGGAGCCACGCTTGAAGGTGGGGACAGGAAGAATCATAGGTGCCTTGGGCAAGCATTTGCATGGCCCCGCATTCCGAGTGGCCGCAAACAATAATGTCAGATACATTGAGAGAGAAAATGGAAAATTCAAGGGCGGCCGAAGCGCTTGCATCTCCAGGAGAAGCGGAAAAAGGGGGCATCAGATTCCCCACGTTTCGCAGAACAAATACATCTCCAGGGTTAGTAGAAGCAAAAAGATTGGGGACAACGCGGCTATCCGAGCAGGCAATGAAGAGCGCATCCGGTTTTTGTCCTAAGGCAAGCTTGGCAAAAAGGGCTCTGCTTTCTTCCGTGAGATTCTTTCTAAAATCGACAATGCCATGAATAAGTTTTTTCATTTAATACTCCTTTTCATTGACGGACTGACTTAGCTAAGTTAAGTAGAGCCACCTCATCAGAGATTGTCACATTGCTAATTGCCTAGATTAAAATTCTTTCTCCTAGATAATTGGCAATGCGATAGCCTCAATAGATCATCCGCTCAAATAATTTAATTAAGAAAGTATAGCACAGCGACTTCTATGTCTTCAAATATTCATTTTTATTTAATTTGAATCAAAAAAATGAATTAAATAAAAATAAATTTATAAATAGATCTGCAAAAAAGACAAGCTCTTAAAGTTATTAAAAATTCTTCCTTCAAAATTAAAATAACCATTGTCTCGCAAGTCGAAGGGCGATATGGATAGATCTATAGGCTATTATGCGTAGCAAGATCTAGAAAAAGGGAGGAAAGAGGGAATGCTTAGTCATCACACGCGTAAAGTAAATGGAATTAAACTGCATTATGTTGAGGTAGGAGAGGGACCGCCTGTTGTGCTCTTGCACGGATTTCCGGAGATGTGGTTTGCTTGGCGCAAGCAGATCCCCGTCCTCGCTCAGAAATTTCGCGTCATTGTTCCTGATTTGCGTGGATATGGGTATAGCGAAAAGCCGGCTTCAGGCTATGACAAGCGCACAATGGCGAGAGATATTTATGAACTGCTTCAGGCCTTGGGAATTCAAAAAATCGCTCTTATCGGCCATGACCGGGGCGCACGCGTAGCGACTAGATTTGCAAAAGATTTCCCTGATGTCGTTGATCGGCTTGCTGTCCTGGACAATGTTCCCACCCGCATTATTTTCGAATCGATGGATGCTAAAATTGCCAAAGGGCATTGGTTTTTTATTTTTAACCGTCTTCCCGATCTTCCGGAAGCCTTAATCCAGGGAAGGGAAGAGATTTGGTTGCGTCATTTCTATACGACTTGGTGTTATAATCCCGAAACGTTTACAGATGAGGAAATTGCCGTTTATGTCAATGCCTATTCTCAGCCCGGAGCCTTGAGGGGAGCCTTTAGCGATTACCGTGCGGCTGAAGAAGATGTGGCGCAAGATAAACAAGATGAGAATGTTCTCATTCAATGTCCCATATTGGCCTTATGGGGAGAAAATTTTGATTTGGTCGGCCAAATGTTCGATGTTCTGGGTATTTGGAAAACGATGGCAAGCCAAGTTCAAGGCATAAGTATTCCTCAATGCGGTCATCTCCCCCATGAGGAATGCCCGGATCCGGTCAATGATGCCCTTCTAAATTTTCTGGGGCCTTGGCTGAGAGATAATGTAAGAACCAATCAGCAATTGGTCGAAGACCGCGTTTAAACCATTGATTTGTAAAATTTGGTCAGCCGGATCAAGAATGGGCCTTTTGCTGCTTAATCTTTTGCAGCAAATAGCTTGAAAAATAGTCTCCATACTTGTTTTGCAAATCTTTATTCATCCAGTCTTTTCCTGTAATGGTCTTGCGGCAATTTTCTTCTCCACACTTACAGGAAAAAGTCTTTTCATTGTTAAAGACCATCGCATAATCCAAGCAAAGTTCTTCTTCTGCTTCTATCTCTCTAATGGCAATTAAAATAATATTTCCCAAAATTCCTACATTTGGCGTGCAGGAATGATTGATAAAACACATGACATCTTCAAACTCATTCTTGGATGTAGGAATGAGATAAAAATCATCGGCAATTTGATGCTCGGCATCGTCGATGACATCTGCATATTCTTCGAGCTGCTTGCCATTTACCAGATGCCCTGAGCGGACGGCAATGATTTCCCCTCTGCTAATCGCTTCTTTAGCAAAGCGCCCCTTTCCTTCAATCGCGCTTTCCCGGCTTTCTGTTTTAGGCGAGCAATACGAAGCTATACTCATTATTTCTTCCTAATTTAGCGAATTTGTTCGGTTTCTTTGCTTTAGACCTCTATCCTCCATCTGCAAGGTCTTTCGAGCTTAATAATTGCTGATGAAGTTTCTAAATATCAGGTAGATAAGTGTCTGTTTAATTTTTAGCTGATAAGTTAAATAAAGATTCAATCAAATAACAAAGATAGGTATTAAGATAAGGCTAAGAGCTTGTCTTCAAATTCATAATGCCTATATTCAAGATTATTTCTCAGCCAGGTTGCAATGCGGATGGACGGGCTATATCGATTTAATATCGCCCTGTCTATCCGCATTGCAATCCGACTAGAAAGAACTTAAATTTAGGCTATTAGTAATTTGAAAACAAGCTTTAATGATCAAATAAATTCAAATCGAGAATCATCATGACTGAGCATCAAATGAAGAAAAACCGACCGGCAGCTTTTCGCTGGTTGTTGCTGTTATGTTTAATTATTGCTTTTCCTGGCCAATCTTTTGCCAATCCCCCTTCTCTCACTCTTACGCAGCGCCAACTCTGCGATTTAGAGCTTTTGCTCAATGGCGGTTTTGCTCCGCTAGAAGGATTTATGGATAGTCAAACCTATGATCGCGTTGTCCATGACATGCGGCTTCCTGATGGATCGCTTTGGCCTATTCCCATTGTTTTAGATATTCCCGAGAATAAATTGGCCATGATTGAGGAAAATCAAAAAATTGCTTTAAAAGATAAGGAAGGGTTTGTTCTGGCCTTTTTAACCGTGTCTGATGTTTGGAAGCCCAATAAGCAGACCGAAGCAGAAAAAGTGTATGGAACAACAAATATAGAGCATCCAGGGGTCGCCTATCTCTTTCAGCAAACGGGAGACTATTATGTGGGAGGGAAAATTGAAAAAGTCCAAATGCCGAGGCATTATGATTTTACAGCCCTTCGCAGGACTCCTCAAGAATTAAAAGCCTATTTTAAAGAAAAGGGAATCCGGCAAATTGTCGCTTTCCAAACTAGAAATCCTATGCATCGCGCTCATTTTGAAATGACCTTACGCGCTGCTCAAACAGCCGGCGCCCATCTGCTCATCCATCCCGCCGTTGGAATGACAAAGCCGGGAGATGTCGATTATTTTACCCGTGTAAAATGCTATCAAAAGCTGATGAATTACTATCCTGAAGGAGGGGCGACGCTCAGTCTATTGCCCATTGCGATGAGAATGGGCGGGCCTCGAGAAGCTCTATGGCATGCGATCATCCGAAAAAATTATGGATGTACGCATTTTATTGTAGGACGCGATCACTCCGGACCCGGCAAAGACAGCCAAGGAAAAGATTTCTATGATCCTTATGCTGCCCAGGAGCTTGTAAAGGCTTATTCAAAAGAGATTGGCATTGAAGTCGTTCCCTTTAAAGAAATGGTTTTTGTCGAAGAAGACCAAAGCTATCAGCCTATAAATGAAATTGAGCCGGGTAAAACTATTTTATCTATTTCGGGAACCCAGCTTAGAAAGCTTTTGCAGCAAGGAAAAGATATTCCCGAATGGTTCACCTTTTCAGAAATTGTTGCAGAGTTGAAAAAAGTTTATCCACCGCGTGCACAGCAAGGCTTTACTCTTTTCTTTACCGGCCTTTCCGGATCTGGAAAATCGACCTTGGCCAATGCCTTGGGAATAAAGCTAATGGAAATTCAGCAAAGAGCTGTGACTGTATTGGACGGCGATATTATTCGCCAACATTTATCCAGCGAGCTGGGATTTTCTAAAGATCACCGCTCTCTCAATGTCCGTCGTGTGGGCTTTGTAGCCAGTGAAATTACCAAGAATAGGGGGGCGGCCATCTGTGCTTTAATTGCCCCTTACGAAGCAGATCGCCAATACAATAGATCGCTCATTAACGGCTTGGGAAATTATATCGAAATTTATCTTTCGACTCCTTTAGAAGAGTGCGAAAGAAGGGACACCAAGGGACTATACGCACTTGCTAGAGAAGGTAAACTGGCGGCGTTCACGGGAATTAGCGACCCATATGAAGAACCTCAAAATCCGGAATTGATCATCGATACTGCTAGCTATAGCATATCAGATGCTGTAGAGCTTATCCTAGATTATTTGCGCCAAGAAGGCTTGATTCCTTAAATCCTTTCAAATAGCAAGATCAGACAGAGTTTGTGCTTGCACAAGCTCTGTCTATCACGAAGGAAAAATAATGTTTTAAATAAAGCAAGCAGGGGGATTTATTCAAAATCTAAAGGATAGCCCATTTGAATTTGGTACAGCCCCCAATACTGCTTAAAAAGATCAATATGATGAGGCTGGAAGTGCGACTTCCAGGAGCCGATTTGCCCCGAGCGGAAAGTCCCCGAAACTTTTGGGCCCGTATCATTTCCAAAGAGATGTTCTTGTATATCCCTAAGCTTGTCGTCTTGTAGAGCTATTCCTAAGGCTTTAGATAGAGAAAAAAGCGTCTCCTGCTGTTTTTCCGAAGAGCCTCCGCCTATCGATCCGACCAGGTCTTCAAAGCGATTGACTAAGACATCGGGATCCCTCATCCAATCAATAGCAACAACCACATCGCGTTCAAATGCTTTTCCGACTTCATAGCCGGCTAAATCTAATACCAACGCTAATTTCTCATCAAAACTTAAAGATGAGCCAAACTGCTCTTCCAAGGAGGGGCTAATGTGATAGACATAGGAAACTAAAGCATCTCTCAGGTCGCGGATCATCAAAATTTTTAAATAATCGGGATGTGATTGCGAAAAATGCGCAAATAAATTTCCAAAAGCGCCTGTATGGTTGAAAGCAAAGTGATTGTCATCTTTGCAAAGCTGAAGGACCTGTTCAAATTGCTCATCGCTGACGGCCGGAAGCAAGGGACTTAAGTGGTGCAGGCCATAAGGATAGCGGTCGGTCAGCATGACCAATGCTTTGATGAGAAGGTGGGATCCCGATTTTGGAAGCGTGATCAGATAAAAATCTCTAATCGGGCATTCCTCTAGACATCCATTATTGAGATTTTCTCCCTCGTCTGCAACTAAAGGGAAGGATAAAAGGTTAGCTGCTAAAATCCAGCTGAGAATTTTATTCATGCCTAAAACATTCATGATTTCCTTAAAGTTATATGATTATGAAGATTAAATTCTTTCGTCTATCTTTTTTTTCCTCTTTCGGCAGTAAATTTTCTTTTTATAGTAAAAAAAATAAAAAACCAAAGAAACTCTTCAATTGATTAGACTTAAGAATAATCGAAAGCTAAGAAAGGAAAATATTCATGGTATGTGGTCGTGCGGGAATTATACGAAGGTTATTATCTCTCCTATTATTTTTAGTAGGGGGAAACAGTCTTTTTTTCAATCAGGCATCCGCTCAATTTTTAACTAATCAAGCCATTGAAGATGAAGTTTATGCCCGCTTAAGCCAGCAGCCAATTCCTTGCACAATAGTCATTTTTGGGGCCACAGGAGATTTAACTGCACGCAAGCTATTGCCAGCCCTTTACAATCTAGCTTATGAAGGCAATCTTTCCGAACAGACCGCCATTATCGGCTTTGCCAGGAAGGAACACACCAATCAAAGTTTTCGCAAGCTAATGGGAGAAGCGGTCGATCAATTCTCTAGAGCAAAACCTAAAGAAGAGTTATTCTGGCAGGATTTCCAAGAGCGCTTATTTTATCATCAAGCAGACTTGGAGCAAGATGAAGGCTATGCAAACCTGCAAAAATTGCTGCAGCAAATCGACAAGGAAAGAGGCGTGCCTGGAAATCGCCTTTACTATTTGGCCACTTCTCCTCGCTACTTTACAACCATTATTAAGAAAATACAGGAGCATGGGCTTTTATATGAGCCCGACGGCCAAGAAAAATGGTCCCGTATCATTTTTGAAAAGCCTTTTGGAACCGATCTGGAATCGGCTTTCCAACTGCAGCAAAACCTGTTGCGCTATCTAGATGAAAGCCAAGTTTATTTAATCGACCACTATCTGGGTAAAGAAGGGGTACAGAACCTGTTTACTTTAAGGTTTGAAAGCGGGCTTTTGGAACCTATGTGGAATGCTGAGTACATCGACCATGTTCAAATTACACTGAGCGAGGAGATCGGGATTGGCTCGCGGGCACATTTTTGGGAAGAAACAGGAGCGCTGCGCGATATTTTTCAAAACCATTTAATGCAGCTTATCGCCATTGTGGCGATGGAACCCCCTCGCTTTCTTTGCTCCGATCACATTCATGCAGAGAAAATTAAGCTGCTGAATGCTATCCGCCCCTTTACATTAGAAGAAATGGAACATAGCGTCATTCGTGGCCAATATGGCCCAGGAATAATTCGAGGAGAAAACGTTCCTGGCTACAAACAGGAAGCGGACGTATCTGAGACTTCGACTGCCGAAACCTTTATGGCAGCCAAACTCTTTATTGACAATCCTCGTTGGCAAGGAGTCCCGTTTTATATTCGCGGTGGAAAACGACTTGCCAAACAGACAACTGAAATCGCCATTATTTTTAAAAAGAAAGCTAGTCTTAAGGAACAAGCCTCTAACGCGCTTTTCATTCGCATCCAGCCGAACCCCGGTATTTTCCTTCGCACGCTTTCCAAAGTCCCTACTCTTGTTAAGCAAGTCAGAGCGATTTTATTTGGCTATTGCCCGGATGCTTATTTTAAAGCCCGTTCTCCAGAAGCTTATGAAAAGCTGATCTATGATTGTATAAACGGGGATAACAGCTTATATACGCAAGCAGAGGAACATCTGGCTGCCTGGCGCTTGCTTACACCTATTTTGGATTATTGGAAGTCTTCTACAGATTCCGAAATTCCTCAATATGAAGCAGGCTCTTGGGGACCTCCTATTGTTGATCGTCTACTCAATCAACAGGGGCATGAGTGGCAATTATTAGAAAATTGACGCCTTGCTAATATAGCGGCTTTTTTTGCCTTTTAGAAGCAGGGGAAGATAATGCCAATCCAAATGATCTTCAATTTGAGTCATAATTTGATCCGTATAGGATTTGACTTCGGGAATGCGTTGACTGGCGATTCCCAAGACAAACCCGATTAAAAGAGCGGATAAACGGGAAGAGCGAAAAGGAAGAAAGCGGAATATTTTTTTTGCCATGAGTAAAAACAGTAGATATTTAACTCGATTCAATGGATCAATTGCCTTTCTCTAATTTATAGGCTTGAATAGCCTATATAGACTATACAAGAGCAAGGACAATTTAGTGTAGAATTTCTGTCTATTATTCTTAGCTGCTAGAAAAGGCATGCATATTCACCGCATTTCAATATGGCTTCTTACTAACGCAGGTTAAGAATCGGTCATTGAAAAGGAGCATGGACGATAAACCGCGCGATCGCTTATGGTGCTTGATTTGAATGGCCGTGAAAAGGACGATTCAAGTATGAATAAGCTTTCTGTCATTCAATCGGATTGACTTTATGATTTTTAATTCATTGTGCTTGTTCACTATGGCTCTCTTAACAGCATCTTCTTTATTTGCTCATTCGGAATCAAAGCCCAAAGTCGCCGTCATCGGAGCTGGCTTGGCCGGATTAACGGCTGCTTACCGACTCCAAGAAAAAGGCTTTCATGTAGGCCTCTATGAGGCCCGCTCTCGTGTAGGTGGGCGTGTTTTGACTGTTGAGGTGGATGGACATTTGGCAGAACTGGGAGGCCAAAATATCCTCGATGGCGGGGAGGCCAAACATCTCTTGGCCTTAATTGAAGAACTGGGGTTAAAAACGGAGAGAAGACAATTGCTTTCTCATCTTCGCTATGTCGAAGAGGGAAAGATTTTGGACATGAAAGAAATCCTGGAAGCCCGACACTTCGATCGCCAAGAGCTTGGCTCAGCGCTGCAATCCATCGGCCAAACTGCCAAGAACATGCAGGAGGTCCTTCAGGCGTTATTCAAAGAAGAAGATGCCCTTTATAAGATTTGCCGGACTATGTTGGCAGGCTATGAAGGAGCGCCTGCCGAAAAACTGTCCCCTCTCTATATTGAAACGCTTTATCACATTTTAACGGGGGGAATTTCAGCTGCGCATCAAAGCAAGGAAGAAACCAATCCCATTATTGAACAACTAGTTGTTGAAGGGGGGAATAGCTTAATTGCGGAAAAATTAGCCGATAAGCTTTCTAGCTGCCTTCATTTAAATCATTCTATTCAAACTATTTCTAAAACAGCGTCTGGCGCTTATCGGCTGGCTTTTGCCAATGGAAATATGGTTGAAGCAGATCTTTTGGTCCTTGCCCTTCCATGCTCCGTTTATGACTCCTTGCGCATCGGTGAAGAAGTCATTCCTTCCTCCAGGCGATTGGCGATTGAGGGAGTAGAATATGGAACAAATGCCAAAGTCATTCTGCCTGTTTCGCCTTCGCATATAGAAAAAGGCGCCTACACGAATGGACGCATTGTCACGTTTATGAACAGGAATGAACATGTACTTAACCTCTATTACATTGGCGGATATGGGCATTTTACAGAAGAGTCGCTTAAAGCCAGAATGAAGCAAGACTTTGCCTTTATTGAATGTGCTTATGAAGTTGAGATAGAGGTTCCTCCCATCCTCGCCTCCGATCAGCCGTTTGCCAGCTATAAGGGCTTAATCGGATACAGCTGGCCGAACGATCCCTTTGCAAAAGGATCTTACTCTTGCATTGGGGCAGGGCAAGAAGAAGCCATGAGCTCTTTGGTTGAAGTGGCTGGAGAAAAAGTAAGGAAGCTATTTGCTCCGATTGACAATTCCCTCTTCTTTGCGGGAGAGCATACTTCCATTCTATTTGAGGTGGGTGGAACAATGGAGGCGGCTGTTGAATCCGGCGAGCGCACAGCCCGATTAATCGCTCAATTGATTTCCCAACCTTTAAAAAACCCTTAATTATTTATTCATTTTATGATGCAGACTTTCCCTCCTGCCTTGCGATTGGAAAATGGATTTATCCCCCTGGCTTTTCGGGATGGAAGGCCCATTGAGCGGATCATTCTTATTTTAGACGTAGATGGGGTTGTACGCGACAGTACGGAAGCGGTCGGCGATCCAAGAGTTCTTTCTGCCATTAAAGCGCTTCTACAAACTCAAACCATAGACTCAGCTTTTATTTCCGGTACGCCTGTTTTCAATGATCCCTCTTTAGAGCCGTGGAGGCGCGGCAATACTCCCCTTAGTCAAGTTTTTGGTTCTTTTTTGGATCAAGAATTAAAAGAAAATCGAGCAGCTGTTTATGGCCTTTTAGGCGGGCAACGCATGACAGAGAAGGGAGGGGGGGAAATATTAGAGACCTATTCGCTTGAACAAACGTTTGCAGTTGGAAGGCTTCTCCTTCAGGCTTTCTTGAAACAAGTGTTGCAGGATGGAACGGATGAACAGTCTTCCCTTGCTGTTTCTTTGCAAGCAGAAATCAAAGAATTAGAGCTGAAAAATAAACGGCAAAGTATAGCAGCAACACCCGAAGAATTTTGCCAAATTGCCGAGACCATCCGTCAAAGGCTGGATCCGGATTTTAGGCTGATTAGCAATGGGGCCTTAATTGAAACCCACACGTCTAATCCTCCTTGGCATGCCGCTTTGGCCTCTTCCTGGTTTCGGCAGGCATGTGAACAGCCCTCTTTCCTGCCTGAACTGCATGTGGAACAAAAGCAAATTTCAACAGGATTGGCCAAGCGCGGCGATAGGGGATTCAACTTTCTTTTGATTTGCAGGACGAATAAGGGATTAACTATTAAAAAGCACATTGAGGATAAATTGCGCCGCTTTCCCGAAGCATTGATCGTTACAATTGGCGATACGCTAGTGGACTTTCCCATGCATCAGCATGCCCATTTAGCTTTCCACGTGGGACTCGAGCAGGTTTGGCAAAGCCATCCCTTGCCTCAATGCGTCATGGTTCGCGATAAAATGGGAAAGGATAGCCAACATGTAGAGGGAACTTTACAAATCTTACAAATCCTGCAAGAAGGCATAGGGAAGCCGTTCCCTGATTTAAAATGCATTCAAAAAATGGATGCGTCAGGCCTATGGCAATGGCATTCTCCTCGAGAACTAGAAACGGCTAAACTTGATTGATGGCTATAGCCCGCTGTTCTTCTTGATAAAAAAGGAACAGTCCAACTAATACGCCTGCAAAAGCCAGCCAAAATGCAGCTGTGATGCTTTCTGCAAGAAAAAGCCAGCCAAAGAAAGCGGCGAATATGGGATTGCTTAAGCCGGCAAAGGCCATAAAGGTCACAGAAAAACGCTGCAGAGCAGACGCATAGATGCTATAGCAAATCAGATTGTGAATGACAACAATGTAAAAAAGACTGATGGCAAAATCTGTCCAAGCAAAAACGGGCAGGGGATCCCATGTCTCGATAGCAAGTGAAGTCGCCAAGCACATGCCCCCGGCTAGTAAAAAGCTCACTCCATTAACAATCGAATGAGGCATCTTTCTTTCTACTGTAAGCTTTTTGACAAAGGTCCATCCAATCACTGCCGTAATCGCAGAAATGGTCAAGGCCCCTTCAGCCCAAAGTTCCATGGATGGCACGTCTTGACCGCCATCTAGCCAAGGGATCAGCATCAAAGGGCAAAAAGAGAGGATGCCAATTCCCAGTCCTAAGCATTTTTTAAAGGACACCTTTTCCGTCCCAAAAAAATAGGCAATGAAAGCGGCAGCAAAAGGCGACAAACTATAAATGAGACAGGTCTTGCCTGCACTCATGTATTGCAGCCCCCAAAATTCAAAGGCATTGGTAATAAAAACATTGAAGAAGGCGACCAAAGCAAGCAGCACCCAGTCCTGCTTGGAAAAAAATACCCTCTTGCCGTGCCGCCAGCTGTAATAGCCCATTAGTAGCCCCCCGGCCAAGAACATGCGCATTCCCGTGAGAAAATAAGGCTGGGAGGCTGCCACTCCTATCTTGCCGACGCTAAAAATGCTGCCAAAAAGAGCATACATAAGAAACACTCGCCACATATAACCCCTATTCCATCTTTAATGGCATCAATTTTAAAGAGAAGGGCGAAATAAGCCTACCTTAATTTGAATAGCTTTTGGCTATATATATATTTACATTTTGTATAAATTTGACAAAAAATATAAAAATAGCTAACCTTTTAACCTTAAGAAGGCAACTCAGGTTAATAAGCAATGAAAGAGGTTGTATATGAGAGAATTTTCCTTACACCATATCGATTCCTTTACGGCCGAATTGTTTGGAGGAAATCCAACGGCAACGGTATTAAATGCCGAAAGATTAAGCGATGAGGAAATGAAAAAAATCGCAAAGGAAATGAATTTGTCTGAAACGGGTTTTGTTTTGCCTAGCCGGCAGGCGGATTTTAAGCTGCGTTTTTTTACTCCTCCCGGCAATGAAATTAAATTTTGCGGGCATGCGACAATTGGGGCATTATGCGCCTTAGCAAAAGAGAAGAGGTTGGGAATGACGGAGAAAAAAAGGTATGCCTTTCGCGTAGAGACCAACGCCGGCCTATTACCAATGGAAGTGGATTTAAGCGATCTGGAGCAGCCTGTCTATACCTTTAATGCGCCTAAAATTGATTTGGTACCGGCTCCTTATTCATTGGAGGAAGTTGTAAAGGCTTTGGATATTCCTGGAGAATGCGTTGACTGGACCAAACCGTTGATGCTGGAGCGTACGAATCAGTATCTTTATTTTAGCGCGGTCTCTTTAGAAACACTAGGACAGATGACCATTCATGTTCCCAAGGCTATTGAATTTGCCAAGCGGGATGGGATTGTTGTTTTTTGCGCTTTGACGCCTCATGCCTTCGATTCTAGACACCATGTCCATGCCAGAGGATTTGCTCCCTTGGTCGGAGTGCCCGAAGATCCCTTTACCGGGTCTATGCAGGGTGGATTGGCCGCTTATTTGTTAGCCAATCAGATGATCGCTCCAGACGCTGTTCGTTTAGTTTCTGAACAGGGGCACTTTATGAATCGTCCCGGTTTTGTAGACATGGAAATCCAGCGGCAACCGGTTTTAAATGTCCGCTTGCACGCTCGTGCCAAGCATGTTTTCGCAACAAAATTGATTTTGGAATAAGAATGAAGAAGTGATCAAAAGATGAAACTTATACAGGCTTAGCTTTTGGGAAAAGATTTGGATTTAAACCATTACCCCTTTCAAAATGCCTTCTTAACAAGAGGAAGCGTTTGAGTAAGCGGCTTGGCTTTAATTTTCTTTTGAGACCCTTTTTGGGTTACTTCGGCAAAGAACAAATCGGTTGCAATTCCCAATTTATTCCAAATATTATAGCCCCTTAATTTGGATGTAGGGTTTACTTTAAGAATTTGATAATGAGGGGTGTTTTCGGAGACGACTTTTACGGCAGGGCTATCGGGTTTAAAGATATCTTTTTCAAAGGGGTTGCGGCCTTTAGGATTAGGCAAGTGTGGCTGCATCATCCTTAACATTAAACGCTCGCTGATAAAGCCCGTGCGGTCCTTTGCACTTAGGCAGCCAAGCGAGGCGCAAAGGGATTTATCCTGTAAAAGGGCAAAAAGAAAGTCTTCGGCTAAATCATAACCGGTTTCCTTTCCTTTCAAGATGGCTTCTTTAATCTCAGGATACTGATCTAAAATATGGGGATGCGCTTCCAGCAAATGGTTAAGTTGTTCTGTATTGATGCTTAATTGAGCCCCTTTATTTTGTACATTTCCCTGAACGGATATATTAAAGAAAAACGTATTCAAGGCGACTTCTTTGGTTCCCATTCCCTGCCCTTCAAATTGATGGGATAAGTGAATGGTGTCCCCATCAATAAAGGGTCCTTTTCCGTCAAAAACTAATTTTTTCCCTTTGAAATCATCGAATATTTCCTTCATATCTTCCATTTCGACGCGTTCATTATGCATCCAGCCTGTTTTATCTAAGTCGACCTTGTTTTGGTTGAGCAAAGAAACATGGACTAAATCAAATGTCCGCCCCGCATTAAGGGCCTCTAAGGCTTTATCGGGATTTTGGCTGATTTGGCCTTCAATCAGCTGGATCATTTGCTGTTCAATGGCACGCCTTCTTTCTTCGATCACTTTATCCAAATAAGCCGGATGATTGGCTATTGTCTGTAATTCATAAAGGGCATGAAGCGCCGACTCCAGCTTATTTCCGGATAAGGGAGTGGATTTGCCTTTGGGATGAAGGATATATTCCTGAATTTCTTTGATTTTGGCCTGTACTTTTTCCGGCTGGTCTTTCATGGCTTTTAAATCGGTTAAACTGACCCATCCGTTCCGCATATCGGACATGATCCCGATTCGATAGAAGCCGACTTTCCTTTCTCCTTCAATATCCAACTCTTGATAGCGCATATTGACCGGCGCTGAAATATAAGCGCGCGCCGCATCATTAAAACTGAGAGAATGGGCGATCAGATCTCGGAAACCATTAGATCCAATCCAATCTTTTCCCTGCGTGCGATAATTTTGTGCCCTTTGCATAGCCTGCTCGTAATAATCTAAATCATTTTGCACCTTTTGGCGCTCAGGCTCTGTTAAAGGAGGATTGCTCTCTTCTAGCTTAGCTGTTAGATGTTTGATCATTTTTTGACAAAAAAGAATATCTTGGTCAATCGTATTTGTGCGTGTAATGGTTTGCTCGGCAATGACTTTTCCATCTATTTCATAAGCATGCGAAATTTGACTAGATTGAGTTGGATCTTTTTCGCCTATTAAATGAGAATGGGGCAAGGAGGGGTTCTCTGGCAGACCTGTAACCACGATTTCATAAGGCAAGGAAATGTCCTCTTCGCCTTCTTCCTCCTCCGTTCTCTCCGCTTTTATAACAGGCACACCAATTCGGTTTGCTTTATCGGGCGTCGGTTCGTGGAGTAGAGAAGAAGGGGGAGGGCCTTCTGTGGATAATGATTCCTCTCTTTCTGTTTTTTGGACTGCCGATCCGAATTGCTGCTTTATTGTTTCCAGTTGACTTTGAAATGGTTTGACATTAACAGCTTGCGTTTTGGATTCTTGACTATATTTTGCTGTGACCTCTGCCATATTTTCTTGCTTAGCTTTAAAAGTAAGCGTTTGAAGGTCTCTGCTTTTTAAATTCAATTCATTGAGTTGCTTAAAAAGCTGATTGGTGAAAGTCTGTATGGCTTTTAATTGCGATTCGCTCAATCCCTTTGTTAAATCAACTTGTTTGCCCCCGATTACCAGTTTGCTGACCTGATAAGATCCTCCATTGGGAAGGATTAGTTGGCCGTTTTTAATTTCCACCTGCTTATGAGGTTGCTCCAAAGCAGGGGCATCGGAAGAAATAACGGGATGGGAAGGAGAAAGAGTAGAGTCAGATATAGGCAAAGGCATATAAACACCAATAATAAACTCTAATTAAATTATAACAGTTAGTTAATTAATTTTATTATCTAATTATTTATTGATTAGTAAAATTAATAATTAACTTTAATTTATTATTGTTAATTAAAATAATCCGAAAATAAATTTTTATTGCGAGAGACTGAGGTTTTTAGGGAAAAGAGGGCATCCAGACACTTAACAGTCTGACGATAGTCTCTGAAAGAAAGGCTTGTTACTAGGAGAGGGATTAGATAAAGAAACGAGTCTTAAAAAAAGCGTGTTTTTGATACTTTTTTTTGAAATAACAAAAAAATAAGGACAGGTAAAATGGCTTGGATTTGGTTGATTTTAGCAGGATTGCTGGAAGTGGGATGGGCAATAGGATTGAGATATACAGAGGGGTTTTCAAAGCTTATCCCCAGTCTTTTGACACTGTCTCTGATGGCAGCGAGTTTTTTCTTATTGTCCCAAGCTTTAGAAACTATTCCCATGGGGACGGCTTATGCGGTTTGGACAGGAATTGGTTCATTAGGAGTCGCTTTGGCTGGCATTTTTTTCTTTCAGGAATCGAGCGATATATGGCGTTTGGTCTGTATAGGTCTCATTGTGATGGGTGTATTGGGTTTAAAGTGGAATGCTGCATGAGAAATTTTTTACTTGTCGGCGTACGCCTTTTTCGCAGCCATTGGTTTTTTTAGCTGCATAGGAAAAGAGGCTAAAAAATCCAAGCAGTCATCTAAAAAATGATCTGGCGTGATTTTCATTGGTATAACTATACTTGGTCATGTTCGCTCTTCTAAAAAACTTTCTCTTCTATTAAGTTTAAGAAACAATTCTCTGATTGCTAATGACTGAGATGCGGGCTCTTTTCCACTGGAAAAGAGCCCGCATCTCAGTCATTAGTGGCTTAAGAAACCCTCTAAGGAATAAGTAAATTAATCTTTTTACTTTTTAGATGAAATCATGCTCAAGCTTCCTCTCAATTTAATTTACCTTAAGTATTTTTGCGATGCCGTCAAGTTGGGAAGCCTTTCGGCCTCTTCAAAAGAAAATTTTGTAAGCCAGTCCGCTATCAGCCAAGGAATTGTTAAATTAGAAAGAGCGATCGGTAAAGAATTGGTTATCCATCATCCTCATCGCTTCAAATTGACGGAAGAGGGCCAAATCCTTTTTGAAAAAGGCGAAGAAATTTTGCGTCATATCCGCGAACTTGAGCAAACGCTTTTTACTGAGGATGTCTATCAAGGCCAAGTCCACTTTGCCTGCCAGCCGAGTATTGCCTCCACTTTTTTGCCCGATCGGCTCATTCAAGCCCGAAAGCTTTGGCCTCGTTTGAAAATAAAGTTTAAGCTCGGCGAGGCAAATGATATCAAAGAGTGGATAAGAAAAGGGGCTGTCGATTTTGGGATTGCTTTGAATCAAGAGGATTTTTCAGCTTTTGATTGTCAAGAAATTGATCAGGGCATGTATCGGTTTTATCTATCTTCCCTTCTTTCGCAAACAGAAAACGAGCAACTTCAGTTTGTTTTATATGAAAAGAGCCGAGAGACGGATCACATTAAGTTGGCTTATCAAAAGTTTTATGGGCAAGACATGCCTATTTTCACGGAGCTTTCAAGTTGGGAAGTCATTAGGAGCTTGACAGAGGCAGGGGTTGGAATTGGCTGTCTTCCCGATTATTTGGTTAGGGGAAGAAAAGGGCTTCAAGAATATCAGGTTCCCTTCTCCTTAATGGATTATAAAATGTCTGTCATCAGCCCGCGGACGAAAACAAGGCATCCCCCTATAGAAAGCTTTATTGAGCTTCTAAAAGGCATGCCGCTTTAGGAATCCTTATTCGGAAAGAATCCTTTTTCCTTTCTTCTCAGAGGATGTTTATATTATACTTTTGATCTAAAAATAAAGAATAGTGGCCGGGCATGAAAGAACAAGAGTTGAGTCAAGAACTTCGAATTTATCAGCCTCTGATTGAAGCACTTGTGAAGCTTTTTCATCCTTTTGTGGAAGTTGCCGTCCATGATTTAAAAGCAGGAAAAATTGTGGCTCTTTACCATAATATTTCTCAGCGCAAAGTAGGAGATCCTACCCCTTTGCAGGAATTGCGGATTGAAACAAGCCAGTTTCCGGCTTATTTTGAGCCTTATTATAAACGCAATTGGGATGGACGTCCGCTCAAATGCACATCGATTACGATTCGGGACCAGCAACAAGAAGCAATTGGTTTAATTTGTTTTAATGTCGATACGCGTTTTTTTCAAGAAGCCCGCCAGCTTCTCAATGTCTTTTTAAACGTGAAAGATGAAGGAGAAAATCCCATTGAGCTTTTTGGAGGGGACAGCCAAGAACAAATTCAGCAATTCATTCAGCATTACTTGCATGAGCATCATTTGGCGTTGAGCCATCTTAATCGGCAGCAAAAAAAAGAAATGGTCCTATATCTATATGCAAAGGGTATTTTTAACTATAAAAATGCCATTCCTTCCGTTGCCCAATATCTTAAACTTTCTCGGGCCAGCATTTACAATTATTTGAAAGGGCTAGAAGAATCATAAAAGGCAAAGCGATGCATTGAAGCGCCTTTGCTTTTCTCTGGCTCTTGAAATAAATGATAATTTGAACTATTCAAAACTTGGAATGTCTAGGCTTTTATTAGCGCATTAGCAAATTTAAAGGCGAGAGGGATGTCTAAAGAATTAGGAAACCGAGCCTCTTCTTTAACCACACAAAAAGCTATTCGGTTTGTGGTGTTGATGGGGCTCGTCAGTCTCTTTGCCGATATGACCTATGAAGGGGCAAGAAGCATAACAGGGCCTTATTTGGCCTTCTTAGGAGCATCGGCAACAGTTGTCGGTATAATAGCCGGTCTAGGGGAACTAATCGGCTATGCTTTGCGCTTAGTTTCCGGATACTTCAGTGATAAAACAGGTAAATACTGGCTATTGACGGGTATAGGATACGCCCTTAACCTGCTTAGTGTTCCCTTATTGGCGTTTGCGCAAACATGGCCTGCGGCGGCAGGACTTATTATCCTCGAAAGGTTTGGCAAAGCCATCCGCAGTCCTTCTAAAGACGCTATGCTGTCTTATGCGACCCATGCCACAGGGCGTGGTTGGGGTTTTGGATTGCACGAAGCCATGGATCAAATAGGAGCTGTTCTAGGCCCTTTGCTTATATCGTGGATCTTATTTATCCAAGGCAGCTACGCATGGGGATTTGAATGGCTTTTAATACCCGCCCTTCTTTCTCTCTTGTTGTTGGCAGCGGCCCGATTTTTTTTCCCAAGGCCTCAAGAGCTGGAAGTGGCTCATCCCTCTCTCGATTCGAGTGACTTTCGCAAGTCTTATTGGCTGTATCTTTCCGCTATTTGTTTATTGGCGGCAGGCTATGTGGATTTTCCCTTAATTGCCTATCACTTTCAAAAACAAGCCATTGTCTCTTCGTCATGGATCCCTCTTTTCTATGCTGCTGCCATGGGAATAGGTGGACTCTCGGCTTTCCTCTTCGGTCATCTCTTCGATCGCTATGGCATATCCATCTTAATCGGCACAACGCTTTTATCCCTTCTTTTTCCCCCTCTTGTGTTTCTAGGCGGTTTTGCCTTTTCTTTATTGGGAATGTTAATTTGGGGGATTGGGCTGGGGGCCCAAGAGTCGATCATGCGGGCAATCATTGCCCATTTAGTCAGCAGCCAGCAGCGGGCTACGGCTTATGGTATTTTCAACATTTGGTTTGGAGTGGCTTGGTTTTTGGGAAGCGCTTTAATGGGCATGCTCTATGATTTTCATTTGCCTTTGCTTATCGGCTTCTCTATTTCAATGCAATTGGCCGCGGCTCTTGTTTTCTTATTTATTAAACGGAATGGGGGATTAACCTGAGTTTGCCATTTTTCATCTGCACGAGCTTTCACGTCAGTCCAAAGGGCAAAAAAACGCTAAACTCAAGTTATTAAGCTTTTAATCTCTTTTCTTGGAAGGTTTTTTAAACCCAAATTTGGATGGTATAGATAAGAAAAGGCTTGTTAGACTAAAGAAGCCATGCGAGTGGCATAGCTTATGGCGATTACAGAGAATGTTAAATCCCTTCTATTCAAGAAACAATCTTAGCAGTTTTGTAGGACATCTTCTTATTCTCCGAGCTCGGCATTTTTCTTTAATCGCTTGCTTTTATACTCTTGCGCTTTTGCCAATTCGGCGTCTGCTATTGTTTTGATTTCTTGTTCACTTTGTTTGGGATCTAAAAACAATTTTTTGCTTTCTATTTTATTTATTTCTTCTTTTATTTTATTTAGATTTTCTAGAGATTCTTGTTTTTTGGATAATAAATTAAAATAATTATTTTTAATTTTTGAGTATAAGCGCTCATATTCCAAGCGATTTTCTTTACTATTTAAAAACAAATTTTTAGATTTTTTAGCTTCCTCATATGCTATACGGGCACGTGGAGTTTTCTCTTCCAATAAGATTAATTCTTCTAAGTTTTCTGCATATTGTTTATATAACTGCCTTAATTTCGTTATATTCTCTTCGGATAAAATTTCTTTAGCTTTTATAAATCGATCATCGGGATTTCCGATAGCTGTATCGACTTCAACATCTTGATTAAATTTTACTAAGGCTTTTTTTACGATTTCTTCCAGGTATTGATCGGTGATATTTTGAGCGGGAAAGTCCTTTATAAGAGAGGGTTTCAAGCTATCAAGCAGCATTTGAAATTCTTTCGTAAATTCCTTTCCATATGCGTAGATTTCAATCGGTTTTTGAGAATGGTTTCTATTTAAATGGGCATACAATCCGCCAATTGCCACATGCAGATAAGTGTCTAAAGCCAGTTGTTCAATGTCTTTTCTCTCGTTAATCGATAAAGGCGCCTGCTTTTGCCTTTCTAGCTCGCTCAGCAATCTATCCATCATGGGAAGACGGTCTTTAGATTCTGTCTCGGGGCGAATTTTCCCTGTAATATAAGGAAGCAAAAAATCTTTAACGAATTGAGGCGCAAATTCTTGATAAAGAGATTTAAATTCTGCCTTTTCAGGTGTTTGCAAAGAACTTGAAAGAGGAGGCAATTCTTCCTTCTCTATTGGGCTTTTGACAACTTCCTCCGCAATTTTTGAGGCATCTTTTTCCGCTTCTGAGATTTTTGAACTCGCCTCTTTCTCTAACGCGTTCCTTTCCAAAAGGCTGTCCACAGATTTGATGATTTGATTTTTATACGCGTTGACATCTCCGTAAATCAACCTGGAGAAGAATTTATAAATACGTCCATGGCTTTGGTTATATTTTTCAACTTTAACCCCAACTAAAGCCTTTAATGCGGATAAAGATTCGATATCCCCTTCTTTTAAAGAAAGCGGATCTACTTCTTGTAAAAGCTTTTTAACTTTCTGCAGCGAGACTTCAATTTTTTTTCCTTGTCCCGAGATAGGTTTGTGAGATGTGGAATAAAAAACTTGCTTGTTTGTATAAACCCATTTTCCTTTTACACCCGAGGACGAAGAATCTAGCGGGTCTTTAGGGGGAGGAATTAAATGTGAAATAGGGAGATTCATAAAAACTCAAATTTAAAATAAACCTAATTATATTAAATGATAATTGTGTTAATAAATTATTAAGATATTTTTAATAATATAGAATATCTGATTTTTAAAGAATTTTATGAAAAGTTAAAAAATCTTGCCACTTAATTTTCGCTTGCTTTAATATAATCGATACCCTGAAAAAGAGGTTTTTATGTCTAATTTTATCAATTTTACTGAAAAGTTGACTCAACAAGCTTGGCTTGATGATTGCAGCTTAATCGGCACACGTCCCCTTTTTGCATCTTTCCTTTTCATTCGTTCTTTCCTTTCTTTTGGGCATCATCATTGCCATCTTCACGCTTAATTTCTCCGTTTTAGTCTGTATTAAAATAGTTTTTCGTTCTCTTTAATTATGCTAGCGACCCTTTTAGTTGCTATTGCCTAGTTAAAGACATGGTTTATCTAAATGTTTAGTTAATGGAATTTTATTATGATAGCTAATCCCTCTTCTATAAAGGCAGGCGATAGGACTGCTTTATCCTTTTCATTTTTCTTCCCTTCTTGTTCCTTCCCTTCTTTTTGGCACCATCGCCATTCCCATCATTCTTAATTTTTTCCTGAGTACGCCTTGATTGGTCGGTCGTTTAAGGTCTTAAAACCTTAGCTTCCGCTTATACTTTTTTGAGTTTTAAATACTTGATTATCAGGTGTTTGTGTTTATTATATTTTAATAGTTTTATTTTGAGGATTTTATGATGGTTAACGCTATATCTACGATCAATACAAATTATTTGAGCAATTTACTGCCTTATAAAGCAGAAGAAAAGATTGGAGGCGATTTAAAGAAAGGGCTGAGTGAGTATCAACTCTTGCTCTACGCCACAGAAAAAGCGCTAGAAGCACTGTGCCAAAGCCGTTGGAGCGCGTTTGATGCTTTAGTTGGCGAAAATGCCTGTCAGATTCGAGCTGTGCGAATTGCTTGCTTGGCTCAATCAATTTTGAATGAACCCCGTCTAGCTAAGATCTACTTAGAGGAAATGGAAAGGGTTCGAGTCATTTGGAAAGAGATAGAGACGATTAAAGAATCTAAAGCTCTGCAACAATGGATGAGAGAGCGAAAATCGTTGAGCGAAGTCTTGAAGTGTGAAAACTGGAATTTTTCTTGTGAAGAGACACTATTTTTTATTTTAGAGTCCTATCTTCTT
Organism: Candidatus Protochlamydia phocaeensis; assembly: GCF_001545115.1. Lineage (NCBI taxonomy): Bacteria > Pseudomonadati > Chlamydiota > Chlamydiia > Parachlamydiales > Parachlamydiaceae > Candidatus Protochlamydia > Candidatus Protochlamydia phocaeensis. The sequence goes on along the minus strand of NZ_FCNU01000032.1, from coordinate 343,056 downwards.
ACTCAAACCAAGGAAATCAAAGAAGCCAAGGAGAGTTCGCCCTTTCTTTCTAACGAACGCGGCAATCCCAAGAAGCTCAAGGCTTTTGGCTCTTTGGCCATTACGACCTGCTTTGCAACAAATTTAGAAAGCAAGCTACGGCAAGAATTAGCTAAACAATCCGTTAGTTGGCTAATGCAAACAGTCGTTCCCTCATTTTCGGTCCTTTCGCGCAAAGAAGAAATAGAAGCTTTGCTGTCTTCTTCATTTATTTATGCACACAATACTTGCTGGCCGACACTGCCCATGTTTTGGAGTTATGAGGCATTAATGAACTTTGCCTTTAACCAAGGCATCTGCTTGCAATTTACGGCCAAGTTAGCGGCTGCAAGCCAGGAAATCGTCAAAATCGCCCAGCAAACGTCCGTGTTATTTCAGCCCAATGCAGAAGCCGGCTGCTATTTGCCGGTAGAGGATTTGAAGGAGGATAAAGCCATTATTGCCATAGAAGGCATTTGTGTTCGCGCAGATGAGGCATTAGCTGCTCAAGAATGGAAGAAAAAGATCCTGAAAAAAGATCCCGTGGCGATCATTTTGGCCAATGCCGCTGTTCACAGGCAATATCCAAACGAACTGCAAGACAAAGCGCTTCCTTCAACAGCCTTTTGGCAAACCTATAAGGAACGAGGAGAGGCATGGGGATGCTTGATAGGCAATCCAAAGCTATTTTTGATCCAGCACGTTTTCTGCTCCATCTTTAGTAAAAATAATATTTAAAGGGGAAGAGACGATGAAATCTTTACAAACCTTGCAATCCTGGAGGCAGCTGCTCAGCATTCAGGCCGGCGGAGTCATCTGCCTGCCTGTCATCTTCATTGGAAGCTTGCTATGCGAAAAATATGGGTGGAGGGCTTCTTTCTCTATTATCGGTATAGGCAATGCGCTTTTGCTTATTTTAGGACTGATTTCGGCTCGCATGAGCGTCACGTATCGCAATAGCACTGCTGAGCAAGCCAAGCGTTATTTCGGCAAGAGAGGGAGCCAGCTTTTTGCGTTAGCGTTGATGGGATCTATGATGGGCTGGTTTGCCATTCAGCTCAATCTCATGAGCCTTGGATTGGAACATTTTACTCTTAAGGCGGGCCTAAAATGTCCTTCCTATTTGCTAAATGCTTTGCTGGGATTGGTTTTATCTTTGCTCATGCTCAAGGGGATCAAAGCTGTTAATCGGCTAGCTGACATTAGCCTGCCTTTGCTCATTTTAACTGTAGGATATGCGCTTTGGAGCGTTGAATTCGAGCCTCAAGAAAACAATCCTTCTTTTTCCATTTGGGAAGGGCTTGCAATTATCCTTGGGATTGAATTAGGGGCCGTTATCGATTTGCCGACATTTTTTCGGCATGCTAAATCGCCTAAAGATGCCTATATCAGCATTCTTGTTCTATATGGGCTTATCGTACCCGTAATTGAAATGGCAGGTGTTTATTTGGCTTGCCAAGGCCAAGCTAAGACAATCGTTGAAGTGCTGCAAGCCGGGCAGGGTGTTTGGTGGAGTATGTGGACGGCTCTATTTATTCTGTTGGCTGGATGGACGACGAATAATGCCAATCTCTATTCAGCTGTCGCCAGCTCGCAGATAGTTTTTCCTTCTTTCACGTTTAAAGCAAGGGTACTGATGCTGGGAATAGGAGGAACGCTTCTTGCTTGCTTGAATCCTGCCGAGCACTTAGAGCTGTCTTTAAATCTTGTGGGATTGGGGATAGGCAGCATCGGCGCCATTTTGTTATCAAGCTATCTGTGGGAAAGCTGGCAAGGAAAGGCCGTCAGCGAAAAAAACTGCCTATTGGCATGGGCAGGAGGATTGCTGGGAGGGATCGGCTCGCTTCTTAAGCTGTGGGAGCTATCTTCCATTGCTTTTTTGGATGCCTTCTTCCTGGCCTTGATTGTAAATATGATGCTTTTAAATTTTAATAAAGGAAAAGTATATGCAGCGATTGACTAAAGAAGATTTGGCAAATTTGGCCCTAGGTAGTGCTGTGTTGGGGTCTGGCGGAGGGGGGGATCCTTTCAACGTCTTGCCAATGATTGACTATCAAGTGGAACAATATGGGTTGCCCGACTTAATCTCGTTAGAAGAGCTAAATGAAGAGGACCTTGTCGTTCCTGTGACATTCATGGGAGCCCCTTTAATCAGCCTAGAAAAAATTCCAAGCGGCCGTGAGCTGTTTGCCATTGTAGATGCCATCAAAAAAAATTTAGGGAAAACCCCGGCAGCGCTGATGGCTGCCGAAATCGGCGGAGCAAACGCCTTGACGCCTTTTTTTGCAGCCAGCCAGTTGGGCATCCCCGTTTTGGATGCCGATATGATCGGGCGGGCTTTTCCGGCTTTGCAAATGAGCACGTGCTATCTTGCCGGCTTGCCTTTAGGCCCTGCCTTTCAAGCCGACAGTTTGGGCAATTCCTTGATGATCCACGCAGACAGTCCGGAGTCATTAGAACGGATTGCGCGCGCAGCGACGGTTGCGATGGGATCGAGCAGCGCGGCTGCTTTCTATCTAATGGATGGATTGGCGGCTAAGCAAGGAACACTAGCTAGTTCCATTTCTCGAGCCATGCAATTGGGAAGAACCATTGCTAATAATCGATCTAACGACTTATTTCCTCTTTTGGAAAAACAGTGGGATGCCCGCCTGTTGGCAGAGGGGAATTTAATTGACGTTGATCAGACCGTTGAAGGCGGATTCTTAAAGGGGACCGCCACAATGCTGGCGAAAGAAGGAAAAATTCGAATTTCTTTTCAGAATGAGTATCTAGTAGCCCTGCAGCAGGACCGGCCTTTGGCCATGACGCCGGATATTTTAGTGCTGCTGGAGAAAACGAGCTTTACTCCTATTACAAGTGAAGGATTGCGCTATGGCCTGCAAGTGGTTCTCATGGCTTTTCCCTCTCCTCTTCCATGGCTGTCGGCGCACGGACTAGAATTAGTGGGGCCGCGCGCTTTTGGCTATTCATTCGGCTATCAACCTATTCAAAATGAGGCAAAGCGATGAAAGTCCAAAGATTTTCTATTGGAATTGATATTGGTGGGACAAATACTGACGCTGTTTTGGTAAACGATCAGCAAACCATCATAGCAAGCGTTAAAGTGACCACCACTCGGGAGATTAGCCAGGGATTCAAAACGGCAGTCGCTTCCTTATTGAAACAAGCTGCTGTCCATCCCTCTGCCGTTCAAGGGGTTTTTTTGGGGACAACGCATGCGATCAATGCTATTTTACAGCGTCAAGGACTCTATCGCGTGGGCGTCATCCGCCTAGCAGGCCATCAGCCGCAAACGCTTCCTTCTTGCTATCAGTGGCCCAAAGAGCTTAAGCAGGCTGTTTTGGCGGGAGCACGAACGATTGATGGCGGGTTTGAGTGCGATGGAAGGGCGATTAAAGATTTAAAGCCCGATCAAATAGCAAACGCTATCGAAGAGCTGAGAAAGCTTGGAGCGGAAAGTTTGGCAATTATTGGAGTTTTTTCTCCTCTCAGCCGCGAGCAAGAAATAGGCGTTGCAAATTATGTAAAAGGAGAAATGCCTATTTCTCTTTCTTGCGAAATTGGAGGAGTCGGATTCATTGAAAGAGAGAATTCGACCATTCTCAATGCTGCTTTAAAAAAAGTCATGGCGCAAGGTTTCCGCTCTCTGCAAACGGCTTGCCGGGATCTGGGATTGAACAGCCCTTTGTTTATTACTCAAAATGACGGAAGCTTGATGACCCTTCAGCAGGCTATTGAATATCCGGTCTTGACGATGTCGGCCGGTCCGACCAATTCATTTAGAGGGGGCGCCTTGCTGGCCAAGCAAACGAATGCTATTGTGATCGATATTGGTGGAACCTCAACGGATGTCGGCTTAGTCTCAAAAGGATTCCCAAGAAGAAGCCTGAATACCTCATTGATTGGCGGCGTCCGCCTCAATTTTTCCATGCCCGATGTATTGTCCATTGGGCTAGGAGGGGGAAGCTGCATATCGATGGAAGCGGAAGCTTTTCAAATTGGGCCGCGGAGTGTAGCAAGGGAATTGATGGAAAAGGCAAAAGCCTTTGGAGGCGATCAACTGACTTTGACAGATGCTGCATTGGTTACCGGATGTCTCTGCATCGATCAAGCAGATCCTGAGCGAAGTGGCCTCACAAGAGATCAAGCCAATCGCATCCTTTCGCAGGCCTTTGCCAAGGTCAGCGAGCTTGCTTGCGCAATGCGGGGCGGGCATGATTATCTGCCAATGATTATCGTAGGAGGAGGAGCAACCTTATTTTCCTGTGTACAAATGCCTGACAATTGCTTCTTGCCTTCTTATTTTGATGTCGCCAACGCTTATGGAGCGACATTATCTGAAATAGCTGCAACCATTGATACTGTTGTGAGCTTAAGCCAGCGAGAAGCTACATTGGAGTCTTTAAAAAGCCAGGCTGTGCGGCAAGCCATTGAGCAAGGAGCAGATCCAGATAAGGTGCGATTGATTGATCAGCACATTTTACCTTATCCTTATTTGCCCAATCAAATGGCGCGCGTCATTATTCGCGCCGCAGGCCCGCAGAAAAAGATCAAAAATTGATTTTTGAGTTTTTTTACCCTTTCTTGCAGGCCGAAGGGCTGCAAGAAGGGGCTAATGAAGCGTGGGTATGTGATGGCTTTCATTTAAGCTTTGCTATTTAAAGCAAAGCCATCCTTTTTGGGATTCTTTCCTTTCCTGAGCCATTTGCCACAATGCATCGGCAGTTTCTGTTCCGTGCCTGACTAAGATTTGGTTGAATAAGAGTTCAGCTTCCGCTTCCTTTTTCAAATTTAAAAGGGTTGTTAATGTATCTAAGAGCACGCTATAAGAAACTTGAGTGCCGCGAACCGCAAGGATTTTTTCAAAGACAAGGAGAGCCTTCTGATAGCGCTTTAGCTTTAGCAGATTAGCCGCTTGCCTTTCGAGTAATCTAATATTAGTAGTAAAAGGCGCTTGGAACTTATAGCCTTGAACAGCTTTCTCGAAATAAGGGCAGGCTTTTCGGTATTGGCGCAATTCAAATAAACAACCGGCCAGCTTGGAATATATTTTAGGGGAAACAGGCTGGTTTTGGGACTTGTAGATGCCTATTGCTTTTTTAAGCAAAAGGATAACCTTCTTATATCTTTTGAGCTTGTATAAATTGCGTGATATTGCCCACAAAGCTTCTATAGGAGCGTTTGGGCCATAAATGGATAAAGAGAGTTCAAAAGCCTCTTCAGCCTTCCCATATTTGCCAAGATGAAAATAACAGAATCCGATTAAGCAAATAAATCTAGGCTTTAACGTAGGAAACGGGACGCCCTCTAAAAGAGTAATGGCCTTTTGATAGTTTTTGAGAAGGTGATTGACATGGGCAGCCCAGCATCGCAAGTCTAGAGGAATATTTTGGCCATACGCTTTAATAGCTTGTTCGAAAAGGGCTGCGGCCTCCTCTTTTTTATTTAGGTGGCATTTATTTAAGCCGGCTTTATATAACAGCTGTGGAGGACTATTTTTGCCATATCCAAGGATGGATTGGGAGAAAAAGGTATCAGCTTTTTTGATATCTGTTGCTCTATAGTGGCAAGCTAATTGGAATAAAAGCCAAGGATGCTGGCTATGCTGATGCAGTTTCTCTAAATTTGGCAGAGAAGAATGGGAGGCCAACTCTATTAAAGCGCGGCAGTCGCCTTGCCGCTCGGCTTGTATGGCAAGCCCCTGCTGCAGCTCAAGATAAACGGAAGCAAAAATAGGAGTGGACAAGGGCAGCTGAAAACGAGCTAGAATGGTGCTTGGGAAGGTGGCGCCTTTCTCGCTTGCTTCAGTCAGGGTTTGTTTGACGATATCAAAAGAGACTAAGGGAGGGGAATTGGGTTGTTTCAAACAAGCTGTCCATTTGATAAAGGCTTGCAGCCCTTCTAGGCACACGTCTCCTCCAAAAAGTCGATTGACTGGTATTTTTGCTTCCTGATGGGAAGTCACATTGAGATCTAGCTTTCCTAGAATGTCCTTCTGAATGGATGAAGAATGGCTTAGCTCTTTCAGATTCTGCGATAAATAAGTCCCTAATAGCGTAGAATTCTTAATGATATAGGAAAATTGTTCTCTCATTCTGATTGCCATCAACGTATCTCGCATTAAAGGCAGGCAAACGTGATCTCTAAACAAAATCCGCATGCTCAGTATTTGAACGAGCATGGCGCCAAATAGATAATTCCATTTTTCTTTATTCGGAAGGCTTTGACATTCCGACCAATCAAATTGAAAATGATCCTTCTTTCTAAGCTCTTTCCAAGCCACATGCGTCGCCAATAAATGGCGCTTCTCCACTTGTTCGAAATGCAATAAATCTTGAAAATCGAAAAAGCAGGCAAGATGGCTGATCACATCCAAGCATAGCCCTTGCCAGGGAACGGCCGGCTGCAGGCCGATATCCGCTGAGTTAAGGTCGTCTTCAAAGACAGCAAAAGAATTTATTTCAGGATAAAATGGACTAAAATTAGTTTTCATTTTAAGAATTAATAATTGGAAATATTTTTTTAAATTAATTAATTTGTTTAATGAAAGAGTATTTCATTATTTCTATTAATTTAAAAGCGATTGATAAACGGCGACTCGAAAATCTCGCTGAAAAGAGTAATGATGGGAAGGCATGACTTGAGTGAGAAAAATACCGATCAATTCTTCTTTAGGATCGATAAAAAAGCTGGTACTCGCCATTCCGTTCCAGGAATATTCGCCGGGTGTTCCAAGAATTTGCGCTTTGGCTGGGTCTAGCATGACGGCGACTCCTAAGCCAAATCCAATGCCTTCCGGACTAATTTCATGGGATATTCCTTCCTGGCTGAACTGTCCCAAATCTCCTGCCAAGTGGTTAGTCGTCATCAGCTCAATCGTTTTGCGACTTAAAATACGATTTCCATCCATTTCTCCTCGATTTAGCAGCATCTGACAGAAGCGCAGATAATCCATTCCTGTAGAGACCATTCCCCCTCCTCCGGATAAAAAAGATGGCGAATTAAAAAAATGCGTTGTATGGCGTTCTTCATCGGCTCGGACAAGTTTGCTAGCTACGATTTGACTGCTATCTTTTGAATAGAGGGTGGTGAAGCGGTTTTGCTTGTGCTTAGGGAGATGGAAAGCGGTATCCAGCATGTTCAGCGGGGCTGTAATTTTTTTATTGATAAATTCATCTAAGCGCATGCCGGAAAAGTATTCAATTAAGTAGGCAATGACATCATAGCTAATGCTGTAATGCCATTGCTTGCCGGGTTGAAAGGCCAAAGGCAATTGGCTTAACTGTTGGATCATGTGCTTCAAATCTCTTTCGGAGTGCATGCCTACTATGCCGGCAGACCGGTACATGTCTCCGACGGGCGAAAGATTGAGTAGATAATGGGTAAGTCCGGAAGTATGCAGAAGAAGGTCCCTGATAGTCATCTCTCTTCCAGCAGGCACTGTTGAGAATTGGGTAGCTGTTCCCTCTTCAAATACACCTAGACTGAGAAATTCCGGAATAAATTTTGATACGGGATCTGAAAGCTGAAAATGGCCTTGTTCATACAGAACAAGCAAAGCGACGGCAATAATGGGCTTGGTCATTGAATAAAGGCGAAAAATAGCCTCTTCCCGCATAAATTTTTCATTTTCCACATCCATTTTGCCATAAGTGCCAAAGTGCGCGATTTTTCCACGGCGTGCAACTAATGCAATAGCCCCCGGTACTAATTCTGCCTGAATATAGCTTTGCACCAATTTATTGATTTGGCTTAAACGCCCGGAAGATAGGCCGACTTCTTCCGGCTTGACTTTGATCATAATAGACACTTAAGCCTCTCCTTCTGTATATGCAAAAGAAATGAATTCCTAAAGTCAATAGATGACTATAACCTTAATATTTTAAATGATTTAAATATCATTGCCTAAAAATTTTAGCTTTAATACACCCTCTTAGGGAAAAAGAACCCGGGTTTGAATAGCCATTTATGGCATGCGTTTGTGGAGTTTCATAAAAAATTTCAATGCCCATTAAAAAAATTCTAATTTTTCTTATCATAATAAAACTAAGCATGCATAGTTTAGCCGTATATGCAAGTAAATTATTTAGATAGCCATGCTGAAGAAAAAAATATTCTTAAACATCTTATTTTTTTTGCTTACCAGCTCTTTTCTTGTCGCTAAGGAAAAGACGGTGATCCGGATTGGGCATTTTGCAACGGTCACGCATGCTCAGGCCGTAATTGGGCATGGATTGACAAGGGAATCAAAAGGATGGTTTGAAAATTATTTAGGCCCCGATATCGAATTGCAATGGTTTGTCTATTCGGACGGGCCGAGTGCCATGGAAGCCCTTTTTGCCGATTCGATCGATTTAACTTATGTAGGGCCTAGTCCAACCATTAATGCGTATGTAAGGGCGAAAGGGCAGCATATCCGCATTGTTTGCGGAGCCTGCAGCGGAGGGTCCGCTTTAGTTGTTCAGCCGGATAGAATTGAGTCCGTTGCAGATTTTAAGGGGAAAAAAATTGCCACCCCTCAATTGGGTAATACACAGGATGTCATGGCACGCGCATGGTTGTACTCCAAAGGATTTCAATTTAATTTATTCGGAGGAGATGTCACGGTGCTTCCCATGAATGGAGTGGATCAATTGACTTTATTTCAGCAAAGAGATTTAGATGCGGCATGGACAGTCGAACCTTGGGTTAGCCGCCTTGTCATAGAAGCGAAAGGAAAAGTCTTTTTGGAAGAAAGCGATCTGTGGGCTTTAACGGGAGGCAAGTATATCACCACCCACCTTGTTTGCAATGAAAGTTTTTTAAAAAAACAGGCGGATTTAGTTAAAAAATGGATTTTAGCTCATATTGAGTTGACAGAATGGATAGAAGCTTATGAGGCCAAGGCTAAGGCCTTATTTAATGAGGAGATAAAAAGGGAAACGTTTGTTTCCTTGTCTCCCGCTGTTCTTGATCGCGCCTGGAAGCAGATCAATTTAACCTATGCGCCTATTCAAGCCTCTTTATACCGCTATGCAGATTGGGCTTATGAGTTGGGCTTTCTTAAGCAGGAGCCTCAACTTGAGCATATCTATGATTTGCATTTATTAAGAGAGGTATTAGATGAAAAAGAAACCTTTAAAAAGAAGATGTTGCCTTTACAAATTAAGCGGACGCCATGAATCCTCCTAAAATCGTCATAGACCATGTTTATAAGCAATTTAAGATAAAGACCAATGATGTTCAAGCGCTTGAAAATATTTATATGGAAATTCAAGAGGGGGAATTCGTTTGTCTAGTCGGGCCTTCGGGATGCGGAAAAACCACTTTGCTGAATCTGATTGCCGGGCTGGATTTTCCGGACAAGGGAGCGGTTTACGATAATGGCCGGCCGATTACAGGACCTAGCAGCGATCGCATGGTGATGTTCCAAGAGGCGGCTCTTTTTCCGTGGTTGGATGTCTTAGACAATGTCTTATTTGGGCTAAAGCTAAAAAAAGACCTCTCTTCCACACAACGTTTAGAATTGGCCAAATTTTATCTCCGTCTTGTCGGGCTGGAGAAATTTATGCATGCCAGAGTTTATGAACTATCAGGGGGGATGAAACAGCGTGTGGCGCTTGCACGTGCTTTGGCTCCCGATCCGCATCTGCTTTTAATGGATGAGCCTTTTGCGGCTTTAGATGCCTTGACTCGCGAGCAGCTTTATGATGACATTCAAAAGATTTGGCAAAAACAGCGTAAAACAATTATTTTTGTGACCCATAATGTATCGGAAGCGGTCTGCTTAGGAGACCGTGTTTTCTTATTTGCTTCCAACCCTGGTAGGATAAAAGAGCAATTTCTCATCCCTCTTCCTCGCTTAAGGGAGATACGCAGTGTGGAAGTCGCTCAATTTGCCAGTGAAATCACCCATGTTCTCAAATCCAGTTTTTCTTCCTTTGAGCAGCCATGAAACGTTTACTATTTGCCGGTGCTTTCTTTTTGATCCTTATCTTGATTTGGCAGTTTTTAATCTATGCCAATATCTGGTCTCATGTTTTGATTCCTTCTCCGGTGGAAGTTATTCAATATTTGATCGCCTCGACTAAGGACGGCACTCTTCTTTCCGCCACTTATGTGACGTTGAGGCGTTTATTGCAAGGGTATGCGGTCGGTCTTATCGTCGGCATTCCTATAGGCTTATTAAATGCCCGCTTTCAACTATTTGAAGACACAATTGGCACAATCGCTTTAGGAATGCAAACCTTGCCAAGCGTCTGTTGGGCCCCTCTGGCCATTTTATGGTTTGGGCAGACGGAAAAAGCCATGTTTTTTATTGTCGTTATGGGATCTGTCTGGTCAATTGCTCTGGCCACCGATACAGGCGTAAGGAATGTACCAACTATTTATATTAGAGCCGCAAGGACATTGGGATCAAAAGGATTGCATACGTGGCTAAAAGTGATTTTACCAGCTTCTTTGCCCTTTATCATCACTGGCATGAAGCAAGGGTGGGCCTTTGCCTGGCGTTCTCTGATGGCTGCTGAAATTTATATTACGGTATTGACAGGATTTGGATTGGGAAATTTACTTCATTATGGAAGAGAGCTGCATGCCATGGATGGCGTTGTAGGCGTCATGATTGTGATTATTATTATCGGATTGTCTGTCGATAAATTCATCTTTTCCTCATTAGAAAATTTTGTCCATATGCGCTGGGGAACGCAAAAGTCAATCCGGCAATTATAATCGGGCTTTTTATAAAACTTTAAATGGCATCCCTTCTAGTTGGGCTATCTTTTCCAATGCTTCAAATAACTTCTTTTCAGTAAGATCGGCTATTTCGAGCGCGTGCTGAGCCCTCTTGACGTGTTCGATATTAGGTTCTTCATCATCCTCTGGTAAGGTGCGCTGCTCTTTATAAGCTTGCAATTGAATAGTTAGGTTTTTCATTTGCTTTGAGGAAAGGTGGGCGGAAGGGGGCTCTTTAAGATAATGGAAAGCATGTACATGTGTTTCAATAAATTTCTCTTGAGTGATTTTAAGGCTTGGCAGGCTGACTAGGTCTTCACAGTGGGGAAAATGGTCATCGGCAAATAGGACGGTCAGCTTAGTGGCATATTCCCATCTGGGGGATTGGGCTAATTTACCCATTAGGCGGTTATGCTTTTTCCTTTGGAAAGCATCTCCTTCTTCTAAATTGAAAATGATATCTTGTTCATCGAAAGGAAGATTGGCTTCTTGGATATGTTTAAGTGTGACTTCTTTCATATCCGGTCCCCGGGACGTTAGGATCACCACCATCCAGTTAGACTCTCTAAATTTTTTGATAAGGCTTCTAATTTTTTCGGCATTTTCACACGCTGTATAAGACACTCTATAGCGAACTTTCACTGACCAGGGATAATGAATATCGGCAGGAAGGCTAGCTTCTTGATTATGTTTGACGAGAAAATGATACCAATGTTCGGATCCGAAACAGCTACAGGCCTTTGCTAAAGTCTGATCAAAGTCTAAAGCGATTACCTTCAAATGGTGAGGATGAATGTCCTCTTCATTCTGCTCTTTGAATGCCCATTTCGGTAATTCTAAAAGACTATAAATAGGGATAATACAAGATGAGACAGTTTGCATAAGAATTCATCGGAGAGGTAAATATATTCTTCTCCTCACTGTATTATATTTAAAAATTAAAACCTATGGCTTTCCCGTTTTATCACCTTGCGGAAATGCAGAGAGGATTTAATGGCCAAGATTTGATTTTTTTTCGTAGAGAGAATCATCTCAAATCTAGGTTATTATGGGATGATAAAGATCTAAAAAGGCTTGGGTTTAAGCTTTTTATTTTAAATTCTATTTTGCTTTTTCAGGGAGGAATCAATTGGGCATCAGGCTGCAAAAGAAGAGGGATTCTTTTTATTGCACATGCCAACCTTTCAACTTTTCAAAGACAGCGCTTGCAATTTGAATGTCTTCGACAGCTACTCCTGTCAAATCCGCTACTGTCGACCAATGCGGCTCCCTCTTCAATAAATGAGGATGAGCAAGGCCTTGGCCTAATTCAACCAATCGTCGGAGAGAATTCAAATGCGGAACATAGGCCAATTCCCCATATTTTCTGCATTGCTCCAAATTATCGGCGGCGACCAAATCGGCTTGCAGCAGAACGGATGCATCGAGTTCCTGCTTGCCTTCAGCGTCGGATCCAACGGCCGTAATATGTGTACCGGGCATCAGCTGATGATCGAATAAAAGCGGGGAAGTGGACGGCGTGGTGGTGACAATCAAGTGGCAGCTTTTGGTTATCTCTTCAAGCGCAGATACAGGTTCAATGTCAAAGAAATGTAGGAGGGGGTGCTGGGCAAAAAGACGGGCTTTTGAAGCATCCCTTCCCCATACTTTAACCTGACGGCAAGAAATTACAGTCCGCAGGGCGTGAAGCTGATGCAGAGCTTGCGTGCCGGTCCCTATGATCCCAATGCAGTCGACAACGGGCGGAGCTAAATATTTAGCGCAGATGGCCCCTGCAAGTCCCGTTCGAATATCCGTTAGCAATCCTTCATCTAGTAAAATGGATTCCAGCTCCCCTGTTTGCTTTTTGAATAGCATCATCACTCCTTGGCTGGATGGCAGGCCTAAACCCGGGTTGCCGTAGAAGCCCGAGGCAATTTTGACGACATAATAGTTTTGCCCTTCTAGGTATCCGTATTTTATATGAACATCTCCAGAAGGCTGATTGAAATGTAAAAATCCCATAGGCGGAGAAAGAACGTTGCCTTGAGCTGCCGCTATCAGCCCCTCCTCGATTTTTTGCAGACAATAAGGCAGATCGATAGCGGATTCGATCTGCTGTCTGTTCCATATGGAAGGCAAGGCATTTTTTCTACCCATGAAGGGCCTGCCTATTGTTCTCAAGGAAGCGTTCTAATTTAACTAAGGCCTCTGGCATATTGCGACGGCCGAATCCAATTCGAAAATGATTTTGAGTGTCATTGTATACGCTTCCCGGAAGGATAAGTACACCTTCTTGCTCGATCAATTCTTGGGAAAATTGCTCGACATTTTTTTTGCCTGTCAGAAGGCGCGGAAATCCAATACATCCTCCTTTGGGGCGTACCCAATGGAAGAAAGGAGAGTAGCGTGCGAAGAAGGCATCCAATAGAGCTAAATTATCTCGCATGATCTTTCGATTGCGGGCAAGAAGGGCTTGCTTGGCTCGAAGGCCAATCAAAGCCAAAATCTCGCTCGGGCCGCTATTGCAAATGGATAGATAATGCTTGAATTGAGCCGCTTGTTCAAGGAAGCCGGCATCTTGGCAGGCTAGCCAGCCGATGCGCAGTCCGGCCAGGCCGAAAGCTTTGGACATAACGCCCAAACTGATTCCTTTTTCGTAAAGATCGGCAACGGCTGGCAAGCGATCTTTTTCCTCTATCTCTAAGTCGCGATAGACCTCGTCTGAGAAGACATATGCCCCGCATTGACGGGCTAACTCAATAATCCCTTTTAAAATCTCATAAGGAATGATAGCTCCCGTAGGATTATGAGGGAAATTGACGACGATCAAGCGTGTAGAAGGCTTCATAGCTCTGCGCATGTCGTCCAAATCTAAGCTCCAATCGGAAGGATTGAGTGCAACCAAAGAAACATCTGCTTGCAAGCTGCGAGGAAGCGTTTCCAAAGATTGGTAACAAGGCGTAATCGCGATGACATGATCTCCTGGCCGAATCAGAGCATTCATAGCGCAAAAAATGCCTTCTTCCGCCCCTGCAAAGCAAAGCACTTGCTGGTCCTTCAATGAAGAATAAAGCGCGCTGATTTCTTGCCTAAGAAGCGGAAGGCCTTGTGTTTCCGTATACCCTAAATGAAGGGTATCCCAAAGCTTGCGGCTTTCTTTATCGGCTAAGGCCAGCAGATCGGATAAATCCCATCTTTCCGCATCGGATTGTCCTAAAAGGAAAGGAGCCTTGAACTCCCATCTGGAGAAGTAATCTTCTAATTTGAAAATTGGCAATTTCATGATTGATGAACCTCTGTAGATGAAAGCTCTCCTAAATATTTATAGACGGTTGCACGCGAAATGCCCAAGACGCTTCCCACATAATGGGCTGCATTTTTTGCACGGAAAGCGCCTTCTTGATGAAGCAGACGGACCAGCTCTTTTTTTTGTTCTTTTGATAGGCTTTGTAAAGTCAAATGGCGAACCTGAAGAAAATCATGCACAAAGACGCTGATCTTCTCTTTCCAATCTTCGCTAAAGAGCTCTTTTGGCAAAGTCACAGCAGTAGGAGCTATAAAAAGTTGAATAAGCTTTTGACATTCTTCCATTTTGGAAATGTCTAAATTAATGCATAGCAGACCGATCGCTTGCCCCCCACTACTGCGCAAAACAGCGGTCGTTGATTTAAGCTTCCTGCCATCCCAATTCGTTTTATAATACGTTTCAAAGACAGCAGGCAGCAAAGCCATTTGAATCTCTTCTTCCAAAAGCGAGTCCTCTCCGATCGCCCGCTTGGAAAAATTATTAAAGAGAGCGGCAATAGTGCGCGTTTTGAGATCGTGAATGACAACTTCTGCCCAAGGATGAAGCAATTGGGCTATCGCCTCAGCAATTGGAAAATACACATTTAATTCTTCAGACATATGGCCTTTTGGTTTTGATTTAGACATTTTAGTCTAAATAAGATTATTTTGTCAATAATGGCAAGGCCTATCCCTACAAGGATAGGGTTTTATTAACGGGATGACTTTTTTTAATTGATTTCCTTTATAATTAACTTAGTTGAAAATATTAATAAGCGGCTAATATGAGAAACGAATCTATTCATAATTTTCTCTTTCATCCTTGGGTAGGCGCGCATTCCCAGGCTCAGAGGGCGCTGTCTGTAGCAACCATTATTGCCTTGAGTGTACTGACAGGCGGGCTTTTCGCAGTGGCCTTTGCTTTTATCAATTGGCGTGACCGTCAGATTAAAATGGCGGCCATGACTCCGCGGGTACAGAATAGTGTCTCGCCTATTTTGGGGGCTTCTTCTCAACCAAGCTTATCGGTTTCTCCTATGGTTGATCCTTTCAGGCTTAATTCTGCAGATTCTGTCTCTGTAAAAGGAGATCGCTTTGTCGCTGCCGACCAGGCTAAGGTTGATCGAATTAAGCAAAGACAGGCGAAGCAACTGCAAGATTTTAAGAACTGGGCCTTGGCGAATCAATGGCAGAAAATTCACGATGCCCACTATGATTGGTGGATGTTTCCCGTTGAAAGGCCCAGTGCTCAACAAGGAGAGGCGTATGCCGTTGGCAGGGAAGAAGTAAATGCTCTTAAGGCTGATCCGGCTTTCATGCAAAGCTATAGGGAAGGAGTAGCTTTAGTTGTGCAGGCGTGGGGATGGGACTTAGAGAACGAACAGGCTATCCTTGTGGCAAATCCTCAAGTAAGCGGCCAAAAATGGACGGGCTATGGCGTGCGTTTAGCAAAAATGTCTGATTCCCTTCTCCTTTTCGGAGAGATTGGGCTGCATAAGAAGCTACAAGTGTTCTTTACCCAGCACTGTCTTCCGCAACAGGATCAAGTGCCCATTTCAAATCTAAAATGGTTAAAATCCACTCTAGGGGAAGTAAAATAATCAAGATTGGCTTTAAATGATTTTATTTCCGCAATCTTTGTAATCTATGGTTTATTCTTTTCGCTAGGTCGAGCCTGTGGATGGCTATCAAAATTCATGTTAATAATCACAGAGCTTGAAGAGAGCTTGGGCAGCCATCCCCTAAGGATTGTCTGCCTCTACATAAGAAGTTGTGGGAACTCGTCCTTTCCATCTGGCAATTAGCTCGGGAGTAGGATAATAAAAATCGGCGGCGAGTTCGAAAGGCGTCGAAGGAGGCTCTTCCCCTGTTATAGCGCGAAGAATTTGCCGATCGCGTTTTAGCAGCGCTTGTTGAACAGTCTCGATTGAATCTTCACCCGTATAATTCTTCAGTGGAGCAAAAATTTCCTCGCGTGGAAATAGAAGGGCGGACACTTTATTTGCATAGCGCAGTACATCGAAAATGAACATCTCAAATTTCCAAGCAATAGGAGTAGCTGACAGTTGAGTGACGCCTTCTTCATTAACAAATTTAGCCGCTTTCCAAGCCTTATGCAAGGGGAGAGGCGTTTGTTCGGCTGCCAGGCGCTGAATGAAATCCATTGAAAAGCAAAATAGGCTAAGGCTTGCGCAGCAATATTTAAGGCGCCCGTTGGGCTGTAAAGCATGTTTATCTTCTTCCGATAATTCAGAATATTCGATGACGCTACAGTGGCCGTTTTCTTTGACGACGACGCCAACTTTTTCTTGCGGTTTGCCCTTCTCCGTGCATTTGAGAGTAACATCGGCATTTTGTCCGGCATGAAATCCCAGCAATTCAGCATCAAAGGGGTCTGCTAGAGGGTTATCAATTAAGACAGTGTTGACGTAGCGGATTCCCTGTTGGGACCATTTTTGCCAAATTCCCGATTGGAAAAAGTCATGCAAAGCTTTTCCATTGCCATAAGGACCTTCAGCAATTCGATTGCGCGACTCTAAAAAAAGATGGCCCTGAGCATCTAAGAGAGGAAGCATGCCTTGGCAAAAAAAGGAGACTTGGGCGGGATCGAGGCCGAAAAACTGGTTCTCGGCAAAAAAGCCTTTGGTAATGGCATCATTTTCAGGTGAAGTCATAACCGCTAAAGCCAAGGGCCTGCCGGCTTGCTTTCCCGCTGCTAAGACCTTCTCTGCGCATAGCTGAAAAAGAGATTTCTTTTTTATTAAAGAAACAGGAAAGCGCCCTTTAGGGCCATCTACGCGCAGGCGTGTCCCTTGTCCACCTGCTAAAACGAGGCATCCCATGCGCCCTTCCCGGATAAGTTGCTTTCCCGCTAAAAAGTTATCCGTTTGACCGGAAAAGGAAAAGTCCATAAAGGGTTCTATAGGAGAATAGCGGGAAGGCGAGGCCTGTAAAAGCTGTTTTTGCAGTTGAAGTAAATTAAAGTCAATTTTCTCAATTTGCGAAATAAGCTGTTGTTGTTCCTCGGGCGTTAAAGTAGACCAAAAACGCAAGACCTGAGTCTCTTTCTCTTGAGGCAAAAAATGATAAACAAGCTCTATTGGCATAGATCGCCCAAAATCCATCAAGCGTTCCCCTATGAGTCAATTTATTGGGAAGCTAATTAAGAAACTTTTCTTTATTTGGCTATTTTTCAAAAAAAACAATTGTCATTATTCGATAAAATGCGCTTTTGCCGCAAGGTCTTTTATCGGAATTAAAGTCAAAAGCCTGGTCGGAATGCCAGTTTTTAAAAGAGTTATGAAGAATTTGATTGAAAACAGAAGGCAAATAGATTCAAGAAGAGGCTGTAAGCCTCTTCTTGAATGAAGAGAGGGACTTTTTTAATAGTTGACGAAAGTTCCGGCAAGAAGATTATGCTCAGCAGCAAAATAATGAAAATCCGCGCAGCTTGTGAAAGGCCTTGCATCTTCTATCATGATTCCAGGATGGAATATCGTTCCCAGAACGCCGCGAATAATATTGGTCGCTAGAGACACGCAAAGCAAGACAGTGCCGACAGGAACATCGATCACTACCGCAGCTGCTCTGATCAATTCTCTTGGATGGGCGTTTAATGTTAAAACAGCAAACGTTCTCGTCGCGATACTAGCTGTTGCAAGAATGAGCCGGCCAACTCCTGATAAAGCCTTAAGAGGCGTTGCCAATGTATGAAATAAGCAAATTCCGCGCCCTTTTAAAGAACCCGCTTCATGAGAATAGCCATCTATGCTTAGTACCGGCTTTTCAACAATTAAGCTCAAATTATAATAAGTGTTTGGAAAATAAGTCATATTGATTTCCTTGTTAAATTTTGCTTGATAATATAATTTTAATAAATTAATTACAAGATTTTAGTTGAATTGTTTAATTTCTATGAATGAAATTAAATCTTTTAATAATTACTTTCTTAATACTCTCTCTAAGAGTTTTTGTTAAAACGACTAATGGCCTAGAATTGAGTTTTTTCGCTAGAAGAAAATAGATTTCAACTCTAGGCTATCACTTGAGTTTTAAGGAAGATTCTAGAAAATTTGTTGCATCCTATTTTAAATTATCGAATTCACTCTCGAGCTGAGTGGCCATAAATGAGTTGCTGTAGCTCTTCGTAGACTTCTTGCACTTCAATGCGGGTCATGCATCGAAAATCAATTGGGCATTCTCTGCGATAGCATGGAGAGCATGGAACGCGTTTGTGAAGGACTTTTCCTCCTTGATAAGGTCCGGTGGCGACGTCGCTTGTCGAACCAAATAGAGCCAAAAGAGGAACTCCTAAAGCAGAGGCGATATGCATAGGGCCGCTGTCATTAGTCAGAAAAATATGGCAAGCTTGGATGAATGCCATGAGCTCTCGGAGCGTGGTTTTTCCGGCCAGATTGATAGCGCGTTCGGGTAGATCTAAGCAAATATCATTGACAAGCGGAGCGCCTGCTTTATCCCCAAAAAATAAGATTTTAATGTGCGGATTTTCTAATAATTTTTGACTAAGGCTTTTAAACCGATCAGGTAGCCAGCATTTGGCGGATCCATAAGCAGCGCCGGGATTTATTCCGATGAGAATGTCGTCTTTTTGAACATTGTATTTGGCTAGCCATTCTTGAATGGATAATTGTTCTTGCTTTGTGATATAAAGTTTAGGGGACGTAGAAGACAGGGGAATTCCCAACGGTTCCAACAATTTTTTATAGGTCAGGACAAGATGCTGCCGATCTAATTCCGGAGGAAGGGGAATGGGATAATCGAGCAGCCAGCTGCGCCAATGAGTGGCATAGCCGATGCGGTTTTGAACATGTCCTCTCCAAAACCACCAGGCAGAGGAGAGGGAGTTGGTGAGCAGAATGCCTAGGTCGTAATGGCCTTGCTGCAGAGGTGTAAGGATGTCTCCATGCTCTTGGCGATGAAGCCAGCCGCTAGGCCGCTTAAAATTCAGTATCTCGTCTAGATGCGGGTCTTCTTGAAGGACGCTGCCTAAGGCTCCTTGGCACATTGCCGTTATTTTTGTTTCCGGCCAATGGCGGCGCAGATCAGCTAAGACTGGGGTGGCCATGACAAGATCGCCTAGCCAATTGGGCATTCTAACGATAATATTGTGCGGCGGAAAAGAAAAAAAAGACTTTAAAGGAGCCATGTTAATTCCTTATCAATACGAAAACCATTGATCTTCTATGGCTAAACTTTTATTTTGGCAGCCAAAATCACCTAAATGGAGAGACGACCTTGACGAAACTCACTTATACCCAAGAAGAAAGCAGTCAAGCCCACCTTCCGTCTGATACTGGAGAGATCTCCAGTGCAGCCGAACAAATTTTGCACCTTAAAAGATTATTAGTCACGCTTAAACAACAATATGAAAAAGGCATGCAGGATTTGCAGGAAAAATTACAGGCCGAGCAAGATCAGAAGATGGCTTTGAAGCAAGAAATCGAACGGTTAAATCTTCAGGGGAAGGAATTAAAAGATCATTACGAAGATGAACTCAAGGCCTTAAGAGACCAACAGATAGCCTTGCGAGATCTCCTTAAAAAAACGCAGGATGAATTAAAGCAGCAGCGTGAAGCGGCCTCAGCTCCCGTCCAGCCTGAGCCCGAGCTTATTGCCAATCGTCAACGAATGGAACAGCTAGAGCGCGTCATTCCTTATTTGAGAGAGCGCACCGAAGAGGCGCATTTAGAGACCGAACAGCTGCGACAAGAATTGGAGAGAGCGCAAAAGAAATCCAAGGAACTGGAAGCAGAATTGGCACGCGAAAAACAACAGGCGCAAAAAGACATTGAGCAATTGCAGCAATTGCTGGCTTCCCAGCAGGAAAAAAATCCGGAGATAATTGCTTCGCATACCTCCTCTTATCAACTCCGCCAAGAATTAGAAGTTATCAAGCGCACGCTGGTTCAGGGTTCGCAAGAGACGAAGGAGCTTGAATCGCGCTATGTAGAGGCTTTAAGGGAAAAAGTTAACTTAGAGCACGAGGTCAAGCAATTGCAAATTCAGCTGGACCATCAATCTTCCAATCTCAGCGCTTTTCAAGAAAATATCCAGGAGCTTGAGCAGATGAGAAAGAGCTTGGAGGCAACCCTCCTGGAGAAGGAAGGCTTGCTTGCGCAAAGCGAGAAGAAGCGGGAGGAATTGCATGAACAGCTGCAGCATCTAGAAACTGCGCTTCAAGAACGACTTGCCGTTCAAGAAAATTATGAACAATTGAAGGAAGAGTGGAGCCAGCTCTCTTTTAAGCTAGAAGAGGCATTAGAAGCGCGTGTTCGCGCAGAGCAGCAGCTTGAGCAACTTGAGGCCGTTATCAAGGAGCAAGATTGCCATTTGGCTGAAAAGGGCGAGCACATTTTCCAGCTTAGTCAAGAAAAAGACATAGTGGAAGCCGATATTCACCAGTTGCGTCTTCAATTAGAAGAGAGCGAAACCCGCTTGAAAGTTGCCCAGCAGCATTTAGCTAAAAAGGTCAAAGAAGCTGCGATGCTGATGGAAAAGTGCGAAGAGCAGCAGGCAAGCTTTAATGAATCCCTTCAGGCGGTCGAGGGGTTTAAGGCACAAATCGGCCAGCTGCAAGCCAGCATAGACAATTATCAGAAGCAAGAAAAGAGGTTGCAAGAGCAATTGCACGACGCCTTAAAAGGAACCGAAATTCAAGTGACGAAGTGGGAAGAAAAGTACTTTCGCATGTATGATAAGTGGCAGGAAAGTGAAAATCGCGTGCGCGAATTGAGGAAGATCGAGGAAAAGCATCATCAAATGCAGAGTCTGCTTGCCAATTTAGGCACTTTTATGGGAACATCTTTCCCGGCCTCGAGCGGTTTATTCCACTCCAGGCAAGAAGCGGCGACTGAAAAGACTGCGCCAAGCAGGTCTTCTCTTTTTGAAATGGTTCAAGAGGCTAATCCTAGCACGCCTTCTAAATCCGAGCCGTCCGATGAAAAGTACGATTTATTTGGCATGCGCCAGCCGCAAGATAAATTTAAGCCTAATTTGTTTTCATGAAGCAAGAGCCTCCGCAATCGACATCTGTTATTTTAGGAATAGATCCCGGTACAAAAATAAGCGGCTATGGGTTGATTCGCGTGCAAGGTCATGCATTTGTCCCTGTGGATTACGGCTGTATTCGTCCCCCTTCGCAAGCTAAATTGTCCGAGCGCTATTTGATCATTTATGATAGTATAGAGCAGCTGATTGAGCGATACCGTCCGACTGCTTTAGTTGTGGAAACCCAATATGTTCATAAAAATGTGCAAAGCGCCATTAAATTGGGAATGGCTCGAGGCGTGGCCATCGTAGCGGCCAAAAAAAGAGGGCTGCCTATTTTTGAATATGCGCCCACACAAGCCAAACGCGCTGTTGTCGGAACAGGCAAAGCTAGCAAATATCAAGTACAAGGAATGGTGCAGCGTTTGCTTAACCTTGCCGATCCCCCTCAGCCAGAAGATGCGGCCGATGCATTGGCTTTGGCTCTCTGTCATGCTCAGTCTGCTTCTTTTCGCTTGCTGGACAATGAAATTTGAAATAAAAGGTGCCCAAGCATGTTTGCCTATTTAAAAGGTGTTTTGACGCTTTCGCAGCCTTCGCAAGCTGTGGTGGAAGTTAATGGAGTGGGATAT
Organism: Candidatus Protochlamydia phocaeensis; assembly: GCF_001545115.1. Classification (NCBI taxonomy): domain Bacteria; kingdom Pseudomonadati; phylum Chlamydiota; class Chlamydiia; order Parachlamydiales; family Parachlamydiaceae; genus Candidatus Protochlamydia; species Candidatus Protochlamydia phocaeensis. The sequence continues at coordinate 321,415 of NZ_FCNU01000032.1, read as the reverse complement.
ATTCTTTTTATTCCTAGCCGGGTTTATGGAGAACTTCCCCCGCTTGGTCAAGCGGTCCAATTTTATACATCTTTTGTTGTACGCGAGTTTTCTCATGCCTTATATGGCTTCTTGAGCTGTCAAGAACGCGATATTTTTGAAGTATTGATGAATATTTCCGGGGTTGGGCCTAAGTTGGCTTTAAGCCTTATCGGTCATCTGTCTTTTGCCGAACTGCAATCGGCTGTCATTAATCAGAATGTGCCAACTTTATGCCGGGTTCCCGGCGTCGGCAAAAAGACGGCAGAGCGCTTAATTGTTGAATTAAAAGATAAACTACCCTCTCTTGCCGCCTTGGACCCTAGCGAATATGCCGTCGATCATCAAGCAGATCCCAAGGCTAAGCATATCCAAGACGCCATGCTTGCCCTAATCAATTTGGGCTACAACCAGACAACGGCCCAAAAAGCTGTTAAGCAAAGTTTAAAAGATCTTTCCGAAGATAGCGATTTGGCTACGTTGATCAGAGTCGCTCTAAAACATGTTTAATTCATTTAAGAGAACGTGCTCTTGTCTGCCTTGCTCTGTCTATTTAATGGCTTATGTGGAAACTGATTTTTCTAGTTCGGGCTGCAGCCAAGAACAGATTGGGCAAAGCGAAGCTTGATGGTTGCGCGCCTGGCAGTATTCTCGTCCAAAATAAATCAATTGCAAATGCAAGCGGTTCCAATCTTTTTCTGGAAAAAGGGCCTTGAGGTCCTTTTCTGTTTGCTTAACGCTTTTGCCGCTGCTTAGCCCCCAGCGTTTTGCACAACGATGAATGTGCGTGTCAACGGGAAAAGCCGGATGATGAAAAGCCTGCGACATGACAACCGAGGCTGTTTTATGGCCTACGCCTGGTAAGGATTCCAATGCCTCAAAACTTGCAGGAACCTGCCCTTGGTATTTATCCAGGAGGATCTGCGAAAGGTCCCAAATGGCCTGGGCTTTGCGCGGACCTAGGCCGCAAGAGTGAACAATGCGTTCAATTTCATCTACGGGCAGCTTGACCATTTCTTGGGGAGTAGACGCTTTGGCAAATAGAATAGGCGTCACTTTGTTGACGCGGGCATCGGTGCAATGGGCGGACAAAAGCACGGCGATCAATAAGGTATAGCTATCCCGATGCTGCAAGGGAATGGGGGGCGCAGGATAAAGAGTGTTTAAAATCTTTTGAATTTTCTTAACGATTTCGCGCTTTGTCATTTTCCAATACAAAATTTAGAAAAAATTGCCGATAGAATATCTTCCGTAATATTGGTCCCTATGATTTTTCCCATTTCGCTTAAGCAGTAGCGCATATCCATTGTCAAGAATTCAGGGGAAACGCCTAAATGCAATCCGTCCTTGACGCGGTGGGCGGCAGCGATGGATTCAATCAAGGCTTCTTTATGCCTGATATTTGTAATTAAAATCTCTTCTTTTGAAGGCGGCCCGTTTTGCCAGATGACGGCATCGATGGCTTTATGCAGCTCATCTAATCCTTTTTTTTGCTTAGCGGATAGATGAATGAGATGCGGAACGTTTAGGGCGGGCAGCGCAGGATGCGGAAGATCGATTTTATTCCAAATGACAATGGTCTTATCTTTAGGGACTTGTTCTAAAAGCAGTTGGTCTTCTTCATCCAATCCTTTGTGGGCATCGAGGACTAATAAAATGAGATCGGATTGCTGCATGGCTTGTTTAGAGCGTCTAATTCCTTCTTGTTCTATGCTTTCATGCGCTTCGCGAATGCCTGCTGTATCGCTCAGTTTAAGGTGCAGACCGTTCAAACGCATGTGATCTTCCAATACATCGCGCGTCGTCCCCGGAATGGGAGAAACAATGGCGCGGTCTTTGTCCAGCAAGGCATTCATCAAAGAAGATTTGCCGACATTCGGACAGCCGACCAAACACAGGGAAAGCCCATCGTGAAGGATTTTTCCATTATGGAACGTATCGGCCAGTTTTTGCATTTCCTGGCAAATGGCGTCGATGTCTTGGCAAATCTCATCCATGGTGGCAAATTCGAGCCCTTCTTCCGGGAAATCTACCCAGGCTTCTAGAATAGCGGCCGTTTGCGTCAAGGACTGTTGAAAGCCTTCTATTTTCTGAGATAAAGAGCCTTTGAGCTGGCTTTCGGCCGCTTCTAATGCCCGCTCATTTTTTGCGCAAATCAGTTCTTGGACAGCTTCAGCTTGAGCTAAGTCTAATTTACCGTTCATGAAGGCTTTGAAGGTGAACTCTCCCGGAAGGGCTGCACGGGCGCCCGCTTCTAAAACGACTTCCAAAACGCGCCTTGTAATCAAGCTGCCGCCATGGCAGTGAATTTCGACGGTGCTCTCTCCCGTATAAGAGCGTTTGCCCAGCATAACAAGCAGTAAAACGTCATCTACATGCTCTCCCTTTGCATTGCGGATTTGCCCGAAATGAGCGGTATGGGTGCGGTAAGTCGTGACGGGACCGGAAAAGACTCGGGAAGCGACAGATAGGGCCTCATCGCCTGAAATGCGAATAATAGCTACCCCTCCCTCTCCCGGCGGGGTCGCAATAGCGGCAATGGTTTCTCCTGGATAATAAGGCTGATGAATAAATTCCATAATGGCAAGAATAAGCGAGAATAAATTAAAATTTTAAGAATATTTGAATGCGATTCACATCTTGAAGAATCAAATAAGAATATGATACACTAAAGTATCTTTTGATGCATCTTTTTGATTATCAACTCTTTTAAGAGACTGGTTTGAAATTCCTTTCTAAGGCGTTCTTTCATTCAAAAAGCGGCAGTTAAAATGACATAGAATGAGCTTACACCCTTAAGAGCACGCCCTAGTGCAGCCCCTGAAAAATTATGACAGATATTATCTATATTGATCGGTTGACAGGTCAAAAAAAAGTGGAAAAGGTCTATAAAGGAAAAGCTTTAAGCCTCCTTTATGGAGATAAGTGGTACAACCGCCTACTAGGCTGTGCTCTTCTACCGCTTGTGGCAAAAAGGTCTTTATTTTCTTCCTTATATGGCTTTTTGCAAAAACGACCGTTCAGCGCAAAGAAAATTAATCCTTTTATTAAGACTTTTGAAGTGGACGCCTCCGAGTTTTTAGAGCCCGTTTCCCAGTTCCGCTCATTCAATGATTTTTTTATTCGGCGCCTTCAGCCCAAAGCGCGTCCATTGGCGGCAGGCGACGATATTGCGGTGATGCCGGCAGATGGCCGCTATTATTTTTACCAGGATATCGATCAGTGCGAAGGGTTTATCGTCAAAGGCAAAAAATTTGATTTATCTGCTTTATTGGGAAGCGAAACGCTTGCACAGGCCTATTCTGGAGCAAGCATGGTCATGGCCCGTTTATGCCCGTCCGATTATCATCGCTTCCACTTTCCTTGCGATTGCAGGCCCGGCCAAACCGCTTTGATCAACGGCCATTTTTACTCCGTTAATCCCTTGGCTGTGAAAAAAAATCTGCACATTTTCACGGAAAATAAGCGGACGCTATGCGAATTAGAGACCCGCGCTTTTGGCCGTGTCCTCTATTTAGAAATCGGAGCGACCAATGTAGGAAGTATTCAAGAAACCTATACGCCTTTTAAGTGGCATGTTAAAGGAGAGGAAAAAGGGTATTTTGAATTCGGAGGATCTTCACTCATCCTACTTTTCCCCAAAGGAGCCATTCAATTCGATGCCGACCTTTTGGAGGCGACCCAGCAGGGCTTTGAAATGCGCTGCCTAATGGGACAGCGCATGGGAAGACGTTTAATTTCTCCAAATCACTTGCTTTGATTGGGAAAATACCATCTTTGAATATCGCAGGGCTGGTTAGGAGAGGGCATAAAAAACATTTGGGGTTGTCCATTTTTAAACCACACCCTTCTCCAGAATCTTTTGGGCGTAGATGGGTTAAAATGCGCACATACGCGGACTTCTCCTTCTAATTTGCCATCTACAAATTTCCCCTCATAAGCTGTATTATCTGCAAAAACATATAGCCCTTTTCCTTCAAAGCGATCATTCTTGAATGGCCCTTCATAATAATCTCCACCGGCATACGTTAATTTGCCATGCCCTTCTTTTTGGTCAGCACGAAATTCCCCTTCATAGCAGTCTCCATTGGGATAGGTCAATTTGCCATGCCCTTCCTTTTTTAGATCAATTAACACACCTTCAAACGTACTTCCCTGTAAGACAAACTTTCCTCGCAAGTAAGGGCGCTGATCTTTTGTTTTTCCAACCAAGTCTGAGGGAAAGGACGTCATCCATGCTTGCTCGTTTAAGCAAGGAGTTGTGTCGCTGTCGTTTAGCAACGCCTCGATGCTGACTTTTTTCATCTTTTCTTCATTAGGTTGGGAAGGATTAGGCTGCCAATTTCTCTCCTGCAGCGGAATGGAAGAAGCAGAAAGAGGATGTGTTTGCATGGGTTGGGGTAAAAATCCCAGCTGAGGTTGGAGAGGGACAGAAACTTGAGGGACAGAGGGATAATAAGGATGGGCGGAATAGCCTTGCAGATAATAAACCTGATTTGTAGAAGAATGAAAAAAATAACCAGAATAATTAGGAAAACTCATGATTAATGTTAAACCTCTGTTAAAAAAATAAGATATAATAAGATAAGCTTATTCATCAATGTGAACTTTAAAAATTTATTTTAATATAATAAATAATCAATGCTTATGATGTTTAAGTGTTTGGTTTGTTGTTATTTAATTGTTGATTTATTTTATATCAAAATTAAATCGAAAGCAATTGATATAAATTAAATTATTAATATTAATAGGTTAAAGCATTTCAAACTCAGATTATTAAAAAATTATGGACTGTCTTGCTATTTTGCATCTTGGACAGCTTTAACTTCAGTCAAAAGAGCAAAAAGCTCCAAACGCGGGTTTATAATTTTTATATGCATGGCCGTCCGGATGGGCTGATTATGGGGATATATAAGAGAAGAAAGCCCACGCTTGTTTGTGCGCAGGCTTTTCTTTATCTAAGAAGCAGAATGGGAGGGGGAATTGGAATTGAAATAATTGGCCAAATCTTCATGCGAAGGCTTAAACGCTTTCTTGCCTTGGCTCCAGTTAGCTGGGCAGACCTCGCCATGCTTTTCAAAATATAGAAGGGCATCGAGGATGCGGATCGCTTCGTCGACTGAGCGGCCCAAGGGAAGATCGTTGACGACTTGATGGCGGACGATGCCTTCTTTATCGATGAGGAATAGGCCGCGATAGGCAATGCCTTCATGAGGAATGAGGACATCATAATCGCGGGCAATTGTCTTATTCAAGTCGGAAATCAATGGGTAGTCAATGCCTTCGATTCCGCCTTTATTTTTAGGCGTATTGAGCCAGGCAAGGTGTGAATAACAGCTGTCAACTGAGCAGCCAATGACTTGCGCATGGCGCTTCTCAAATTCTTCTAAGCGTTCTTGAAAGGCATGCAATTCTGTCGGGCAAACAAAGGTAAAATCTAAAGGATAAAAAAAGAGGACGACATATTTTCCTCTAAAATGCAAAAGAGAAAAGTCTTGGACAATTTTTCCTCCTACAATAGCTTGCGCTTTAAAATCCGGTGCATGCTTACCAACTAAAACTCCCATGGTATCTCCTTTAAATTTAAATTTTTATTCAAATAATTCTTGAGCGTGAGGCAGCCATGTCTCGGCACCAATCGTAGTGGCGGGGCCGTGGCCTGGATAAACTTTTGTTTGCGGAGGAAGCTGGGCGAGTTTAGCCAGAGAAGGCCACATTAGAGCAGGCTGGCTCGTGGGAAAAGATAAATTGCCAATCGTCCCTTTAAACAAGGTATCTCCTGAAAATAAAACCGCTTCCTTGCTTTCATAAAAACACACGCCACCGGGCGTATGGCCAGGCGTATGCAAAACGGTAAAAGATAAATGGCCTATTTGGATAAGAGAGCCTTCTTCAATCAATACATCAGGTTGAACGCCTTCTATAGATATCCAACAAGGTAATCCATCTGATCCTGGATGCTCTAAATTGAGGGCATCCAATGAATGAATATAAACGCGTGCATGATAAAAAGATTTTAATGCACCGACATCCGCTATGTGATCCCAATGGGAGTGAGTCAATAAAATATGCTTGCATGTCAACGCTTGCTGATTAAGAAAAGTCTGGATAGCAGCCGCTGATTCGGGAGCCGGATCAATGATGGCGGCCGCTTTGGTCAAAGGACAGGCTGCGACATAAGCATTAGTTGAAAAAGGGCCTGATGGAAAAGCTTGAATGAGCATTGTAATTTTTTAAATCATTTAGAAAAATTAACGGGGAATCATTGATATTTAAGAGATTAACATTTCATCGCATGAAAAGCAACCTAGAAAATTGTTTATCTTTTACATCAGGAATACAGATGAATGCCTTTCAAAAAAAATAGTTTTCCATATAAGGAAAAATTTAAAGGAAAGCTGATAAGAAAGGGGGTTATGCCAGGAAAAAAACAATTGAACGGACAAAAAAGATAAGCTTGAAGGGAAATCGCCCAGTACGCAAGCGGGCGAATTTGTCCGCGAGGAAATGGAGCATATCCGATAAGGAAAGCATGGAGCCCGTTCTACGAAACAGGCCATTGCAATTGGACTTTCTAAAGCCCGCCGGGCGGGAATTCTCTTAAAACCTCCAGTAAAAGGCCACTTATCGGAAAAAAGCCAAAAGAGGGCGGAATCGGCTCGGCTTATGAGAAAGGGCAAAAACAGGAACCCGTTTTGCAAACGCGCTCAGCGGCCTGTGAAAAAACGCTGACGAGAGAACCTCGCTCGGCTGCTTCACATTCGGCCATTTCTCGTCAGGCCCATGAAGCCGCTAAAAGCCGAAGCCCTGCCGATCGATCGAGAGCTGCCAAAAAGGCTGCACAAACACGCGCGAGAAATGCTCAGCGAGCTTAATTTTGCCTTTATTTTTGGGAAATGGAATTGCTTTCAGAAAATAAAAAACCGGAAACATTGTCATTTCTGAAATGTTTCCGGTTAAACGCACCGGAGAGGATTCGAACCTCTAACCGCCCGGTTCGTAGCCGGGTACTCTATCCAATTGAGCTACCAGTGCAAAGAAGATGAAATTGTAATAGGAAGCGTTCTTTTTTGCAAGCTTTTTACCGTTAAATAAAACATTTATTGTTTTTTATCTACTTAAACAGTCAAAAGCGCCTTGAACAAAAGGGGACCTGCCTTTCTAGAAAACTCTTGCCTTAAAAATGAATTCCTCGCTTATTATCTTACTGATTATCAATATGAAATGAATGCTTTTGCCTACCAATAGGTTTATTTATCATGAAAAAAACAGTCGTCGCTGTCCTGCTTGCTTGCGTGATGGGTCTTTCAATGGCGCAGGTGGGAACGGGATTATTATGGCAAACCTCTTTTGCCTCTTCTAGTCAATCGTCCGACCCTTTTGAATGGCTGGAAAATGAGGATGCGCCTCATACCTTAGAATGGTTAAAAAAGCAAGACGAGCTAGCTTCTGCCTATTTCGATAGCGAAGCTGGACGGGAGGCCCTTTATCAAGAGCTTCTCGCTCTATCCAGCTATGAGATGAGGGGACTTCCTGTCAAGCGAGGGAATAAAGTTTTTTTTACAAAGCAAGAACGCGGACAGAAGCAAAAATCGCTTTATGTGCAAGAGAAAGGCCAGCAGCCGAGCTTGATTATAGATCCCAATCGCCTTAGTGAAGAAGGGACGTATTCTTTGACCCAGTATGAAGTCAGCCAAGACGGCTTGTGGGTGGCTTATGGCTTATCGCAGGCAGGATCGGATTGGGAAGAATGGTTTATTTACAATGTAGAAATGGGCAAAACCTTAGAAGAAACCTTGAAATGGATTAAATTTGCCAAGCCTGTTTGGTCGCCTGGTCAGCAAGGATTATTTTATAGCCGCTATTTAGAGCCGGCAAAAGAGCGCGGTTTTTTTGATAAACTATCGCATAATCAGCTTTATTATCATCGATTGGGCACTTCTCAGGCGGAAGATCGGTTAATTTATGAATCTCCCGATCATCCAGATTGGGTCTTGCGGGATTTTCAAATCACTTCGGATGAACGCTATATGCTTTTTCGCGTAAGCCGAGGAATTGATATATGCAACGGCATTTATGCCCTTGCGCTTCAATCGGACCAATGGAATTTCCAGGCGATAGATGCCTTCCTTCCTTTGGGATTAGCCGCTTTTGATTTTCTAGGCGAAGTGGACGGCTATTTCTATTTTAAAACGAATTATCAGGCTCCGCGTGGCAAGATTATCGCCTTTGCTTACGGGGAAACCTCTCCTGAGAAGTGGATTGATATTATAAAAGAAGATCCGCGCCATAGCATCGAGAATGTTTGCCTTGCTGGGCAGTACCTTGCGGTGTCTTATTTGCAAGATGTATGCGCATGCCTGAAGATATTTGATTTGAAAGGCACTTTCGAACGTGAGATTTCCTTGCCGGGCAAGGGAAGCTTGGCTCTTCGCGGCAGCCTAAATGAAGCAGAGCTATTTTACGGATATATGAATTTTCTAACCCCGCTTGCCATCATGAGCGTAGAAGTGGCCAGCGGCCAGCAAAGCGTATTTTTCAAGCCTGAATTAAAGTGGGAGCCCACTGACTACACCATTAAGCAGGTATTTTATCCAAGCCGGGACGGCACCCTTATTCCGCTCTTTCTTGCGCATCGCAAAGACCTTGCTCCTACCTCGCAAACGCCTGTTCTGCTGTATGGATATGGAGGATTTTCCATTTCGCTTGCGCCTTTCTTCGATCCGCTTTATATGGCTTGGATGCAGAAGGGCGGCGTCTTCGCTTTGGCAAATATTAGAGGCGGGGGCGAATATGGTGCTGAATGGCATGCCGCTGGTCGGCTTGATCGCAAGCAAACATGTTTTGATGACTTTATCACAGCTGCCGAATGGCTGATCAAGCAAGGCTATACAAATCCGAGCAAGTTGGCCATGATCGGACGCAGCAATGGCGGATTATTGGTTGGAGCTTGTTTAATTCAAAGGCCGGAGCTCTTTCGTGCAGCGATTGTCGGAGTGGGCGTCTTGGATATGTTGAAGTTCCACCGCTTTACCATTGGGGGAAGCTGGATCTATGAGTATGGATCGCCGGACAATCCCCAGGACCGCGCTTACTTGCAGGCTTATTCTCCTTACCACAATGTCAAGCGGAATGTGGCCTATCCTTCCACGTTAATTTTAACCGGAGACCATGACGACAGAGTCGCGCCCGCCCATAGTTTTAAATTTGCCGCCGCTTTGCAAGACGCCCAGGAGGGACGAGAAAAGACTCACCCCGTTCTCTTACGCATTGCACGCCAGGTTGGCCATGGCGCTGGCAGAACGGTAGAACAAAAATGCCTGGAATCGACCGATATTTTGCAATTCCTCTTCAAAGAATTGAAGGGAAAAGACGGCGCACGCTAGCGCCCCTGGCAAAAATTAACAGATGGAAAGGAAAGAGATGGCTAAAGATAATGGATAGAACAACCGTCCTATCCATTAAAATCTATAGCCTACGAAAATCTATTTTGAGAATTTAATATCTCATGATACTTAGCCAAGTGGCTTTCACAAAGGGCATTCAATTTTTTTATTTTTTCGTCCACAGGCAGAATTTCTGCAGCTAATGTTGTCTGAAATCCTTTAACAGATTGCTTAAACTCTTCTGCTAAAGATTGGATAGAACGTTGAATGATTTGAATTTTTTCAATTTTGTCTGCTGCGCTATCTTTATTCCTCGCATTGGCACTGCCAGAAATTCCAGAGCGGATGACTGTTATTTTTCTCCCAAGCCAAAGACTCTGCTCTTTAGGCGCATAAGCATTAAGCTCGCCTTCTATTTGATCAATTTTCAGCGTTGTTTCGACTATTGATTTCGATACTTTTTTCGCAGCAAGTGCATAAAAATCAATAGGTTGATACAAAATGACGGCTGTATTTGGATCCCAACTAATTGCGTCTCCTTCAATTTAAGAATTAAATTAAGTAACTCGATTTAAATCAAACATATCCTTATGCGAAAGAATAAGGGAGTCCCTTATTCTTTCGACAGAGGTCAGAGCCGGCTGAATTCCTTGAGAAATTGTTCGCCCAGCCCTTCTAAAATGGGTGCATACGTAGGCCCGCCCAATAAGTGATCGGCTGGCCAGCAGGGGAAGGCGAAGAAGCTTCCGTGGAATTGGACATTGGAATTGGGATCGAGAAAATTGCGGATATGTCCTAAGGGTTCGAGGAAGACACTGCTTACGCCGTCATTGACACAGACCATGTTGGTGACTTTTTGGAAGCCTTCATTGCGTATCAGGGTGGCAGATCCAAACGTGATGACGCGGATCAAGCGTTGCTCTTCTGGAGTAAGTAGCGCGCGTGCGCGGTCCGTTTCCGATCCGCCCAAGCTGTGAGCGTAGTGAATGATGGTTCCTCCGCCATCGACTCCACCCATCTCTTGGATAAGGCTGCGCCATTGGGCGGCAAGCAGATGGGCGTGGATGGAGCGGAAGCCGAGATAAAAAGCCATTTTGATCAACATGGCCCGCGAAATATCCCATGTCCATCCTTCTGTTGGACGGAAAATATAATGCACCTTGACCCCTCCGTGCGAACGCGAGATTAAGTTAAGATTCTCCAGCATTCCTTCGCGTGTGGTTAGGATGCCATTGATAAAGGTCACGCGCACTTTGTCATTGATCTCTTTTTGACCATAGACGCCGACCTCCGTCTTCTCATATGAGTGTCCCATGAGCAGATAGGTCGCTTCTCCGAACAGGGTTTTGCCAATGCGTTCAAAGGCCGTTGCGATTAGCTCGGGGAGCTTAAGCTCGGAGGTCAGCCTGACTTTAAAAATATGGGCTGACGTCTGAAGATAGCGAAAACATTCAAAAAAGTAAGAGACGGTGGTATCCCAAATATCGCTAATGGAAAAAAGTCCGTAAGGGTCGTAGCAATTGACGCTGTCATTTCTCACAAAGGCATAAAGGTTGGGCGTATCATAGAAAAAAAGAGGATCGGGGGAAATCCACCTGCCTGTCTCCGGAGCATAGTAGCGCTTGCCGAATAGAATCAGTCCTGTCTCCTCATCGATGCGCTTGCTGCTAAATCTCCACGGGTTTCCAATAAGAGAACCCTCTTGAATCTGGGCATGTTTGTCAAAAACCTGCTCTTGTCCGAAAGCGGAATAGCGGTAAAATTCTGCGACTTGGCCTGTCTCTGCTTCCAATAAGCAGCGGACAGAGCCTTGATGGTCATGAATGGGGGCGAAAACTTTTCCTTCAATCTCTAGAGCAATGGCGGCGCTCAATTCAGCGCCTTTTCCTACTCCAAGCACGCGCAATTCGGTCAAATCGAAGGAGTCATTCATTTTACCGATTTCTTTTTGTCCGTCATGGATAAAGTAATCTGTTTTTACGAGCTTCCAGACAGAATTTTTCGCATCTTTGCAATACAATTTTTGCTCAATGCGCCGGTCGAAGGCGTCGTAGAGATATTGAATGGCTGAGTCGTCTTTCGTGACGCGGACGAGGCGATTGAGAGCATCGTATTGGTAGGCTGTCTTACCCTTTTCATCCTGTTTTTCAATTAAATTACCATTTAGATCGTAGCTTAAATGCAAATGCGGTGTTTGCACAAGCTGATTGAGCGTATCGACTGTCCATTCTTGATCTCCTTCGGCTAAGCGATTATAGAGCGAATCATAGGCATAGTGTTGAGAAAAAGGTCCTTCTTCTTCAGTGAGCTGGTTGTCATCTCCGTAGGTATAGGCATAGTGGGTCGTTCCTTCCGGATCTTGGATGGAGAGGGATAAGATGCGCCCATTGGAGTCTAAGCAATCTATTGTTTCAGTCCAGCTTGGCGAGCGGATCGATAATAAGCGTCCTTGTTCATCATAGCCATAAGAGAGAATTCCCGCTTGATCAATCAAGCGGCTTTCGGACATGCGTCCGGACAAGTCATACGAATAACTATGCCGGTAGCTGAAGTCCATTCCTTCTCTTTCAATTGTCTCTAGAAATAAACCTGCATAGCGATAGGCGATATGGGACTGATCGGGAAGTGTCAAGCGAGTGCGTCGGCCGGAGCGGTCGTATTGATTGGCGATGCGGATCGATGGTGCGAGCGTCTCTTCCATTAATTCATTAAAGGCATTGTAGCGCCGCGTTTGCTGCAGGCCTTGGGTCAATTCGTCAATTTGAATCAGACGTTGAAAGGCATCGTAGCTATATTGATAGGCAAAAGAGCCATCGCTTGCGCTAAAAGATGAAACAAGGTCGTTGCTCCCATAGGTATAAGTTAAAGCTGTCCCATCAGGCTTAATAATGCCGGTTATTTGCCCTTTTTCATTATACATGTAGCGCGTTGTTTTCTGATCAGGCGAACCAAAAGCTTCATGAATGGCAGTGAGACGGTTGAGGTCGTCATAAGCCCATTTGATGATATACGTGCGAAGAGGCTGTCCTTGATAGATGGCCATGTGGCGTTCTAGGACCTTTTGTCCACTCGCATCATAGCGGATTTGCTTTTCGCTAATTTTTTCTCCTAAAGGGCTCAATTTGATACAACTTTCTAGGCGTTGAAGGGCATCATAAGTTCTCAATTCCTTGATCCCACGGCTGTCCACAATTTCTTCGCATTTGACAAACTGACCCAGCTGGTTGCAGACCGTTAGCTCTTGCGAGAAAAAGGCATTTTCGACGGTTGGGCCTTTGTGATCGAGACTGCGTTGTACGTTTCCTTGAGAATCTTCCAGACTGATCGCCTTTGTCTCTTGCCAGCCATCTTTTTCTTCTTTCTTGCATATGAAGTCTTCTTCTCCGGGGCCAAACCATTCGCGTGTTTGGATTTTTTGCCCGCAGGCATCATAGACCCATTCCAGCCTTTTTGTTCCTTCATTCGTTTCGTAAAGCGAGCCGATCTTACGTCCTGCGCCGTCATAGGTAAGATGGATGGTAAAGCTTCGCCCATCAGTGACTGTCGATAGCTGGGAGCCTTCATAGGAATAAAGAAGCTCGCGGAGCAGCCGGCCTGTACTAGAGAGTTCTTGCATGCGAATCGTGCGCCCTAAATCATCCCTTTCCCAAATAGAATGGAGGCCGTTGGAAGCGGTTTTCTCCTTTAATTCGCCATCGAGAAAATAATGGTATGTTTCGCGCGACCCATCCGCATAGATGACTTCGATCGGCTTTCCCCTCGCATTGTAAGAAGTGGCCGTTGAGCGGCCTTGAGCGTCCTGCATTCGCACGACTTGGTCGCATATATTGTATTCCTGGCGCAGAATAGGCCGAATGGGCGTGTCATTTTCATCTAAGACATAAGGAAAGCGCGTTTCGATCAAACGACCAAAATGATCATAGGTATATTCCGTTTCATTGCCATAAGCATCGATGGAAGCAAGGCATTGATTAAAAGCGTCGAAGCGGTTCTGCGAAGGCTCTTCTGGGGCAAGAGCCACTTCCCCTCGGCTATCGACAGTTGCCAGCAGCCGTCCCTCTTCATCGTAATTCATATGGACATAATAACGCAGGGCTTCATTGGCATCGTAGAAATCTTGTTGAACTAAAGAGCCTTGAGGCGAATAGGTATAGGCTGTCCGCTCGAGCAAAACTTCTTGTCCGGTTTGCAGATCTAAATAGCGATTTTCTGTTAAGAGGGGCTGCCCATATGCCAGTCCTTTTTGACAGGCTTGGATATGCATGATTTGGCGATTCGTCACACCCGTTAAATCATCGATTGTCTGGCCTTGGCCGTCATCGACAACTGTACGGCTTAACAGGCCTTGATCATCATAGAGATAGAATGTGCGCGAAAGCAAGCGCTTGGTATTTCCTCTTAGTTTGGCGATGCATTGCTTGGTCAGGGGATGATAATGATAAGTCGTCGCCATCCCGTTGTCTTCTCTTTGACTGGTAATAAGCGTTGGATCATTTGCCGCATAGCGATAGACCGTGCTATAGGTCTCAATGCCATTGAGTGCTGGAAGGCCGTCTTCTTGAATGAGAAGAGGAGAAGAACAAGTTCCGGATAAATTTCCGGCTAGCATTTCTTTGACGACCTGGCCTTGATCATTATAGATAAAAGCATAGCAAAGAATGGCATGCCCTTGGCCATCTTCCAATACACGGCTGCTTAAGAGGGAATGGGGTGAGGCAGGTTTCCAAAAAATTTTTTCAGAACGATAGAGGGCATATGTTCCGTTTGGCTGCCGTTCATGATGCTCGATTGCTTGAATGAGATTGGACTTGGTGTAGCGATAAACTGTTTTGCGTTGCCGAGCGTCGATCACTTCGGTTGCTTGCGGCGCATAAAAAAAGTAGAACGCTTCTTGACTGTTTGCCTCTTTTTGCGATTTTATTCTTCCAATCCGAAAATCGCCTTGCCCCAATTGAACGGAGCGCTCTCCCACCTGATTTTTTCCAGCTTTGTAATACTCGCAGATTATCCCCGACGGAGAGACATTGTCTAATTTTCCAGTTATAACGTTGACAGAATTGACGAAAGGCGTTGGAACAACTACAGAAGAATCGGCATTTATAAAACTAATAAATAAACAAGCACTACAAAGAACAAATCGAATAATTTTATAAAACATAATCAATCTAATTGTTATTTAGGAGATAAGATTATAGAAGGGGTATATTTGTCTTGCAACGTTCCTTTTTAGAATGTATTTTTTTCAAATTTCAAAAAAATGCCCAAAATACTTTCTAAAGTAATTTTTATACTAAAAATGTCTTAATAAATGAAATGTATCAAATGCTTTATTTTAGTGTGTTTAAAATAACTAATAAAATTCATTGTGGGTTTATCAATATAGTTTTTTAGAGAGCGTATTAAAAACTGCTAGAAGCTGTCCTAAAATCGCTAATGACCTAGGTTTGAGTTCTTTTCCCTAGGAGCCGATAGGATAGAGCGGCAATATTCACTTACTATTGCCCGCTCTATCCTATCGACTGTTAGGAAGAAAATAATCTCGAGTATAGGCTATTATGAGTTTTAATACATCCTCTTAAGCATTTTATTAACCTGAGTGTAGCGTTTTTTTGCCCTTTGGAGTGATGTGAAAGCTCTTGCAGATGAAAAATGGCAAGACGGTCCCAATTTTTAATATTGGCTGCCTTGCCATTTGTTCATCTCCGCAGCTTTGACGCAGTCGAAAGAGCAAAGAAACGCCACACTCAGGCTATTAGGGAAGGATCAAAAAGGCATAGACTATGAATATTGTGATCATTGGAGCGGGAAACATCGGCCTTTATATTGCCTCTTTGTTATCTAAACAAAAGCACAATGTGATTTTGATCGATAAAAATGGGGCCAAACTAGAAGAATTGTCTTGGCAGATGGATGTGGCCATTAGGGAGGGATCGGGAACAGACTGGCAGCTTCTCGATGATTTATTGGAGATCAAGCCCGATCTTTTTTTGGCTTTAACAAGTGAGGATGAAGTTAATCTGGTCTCTTGCTCGCTAGCCAAGCATTTAGGCTATCCACGCACGATTGCGCGGGTGAAGGATAATCGTTTTCTCAATCGCATGCGTTTGGATTTTGCCCGTCTTTTCAATGTCGATTATTTCATTGGGCCGGAGCTTCTCGTGGCTTATGATATTTATAAACATATTATTAGTCCTGATTTATTGGCTTTTGAAAATTTTGCCCATGGCGATGTGCAAATGCGCACAATCCGGGTTCCGCCGGATTGGGGACTCTATCATAAAAAGCTTTCGGAGCTGCGCCTGCCCAAAGGAATGATGATCGGATTAATTTACCGCTTTGACATAAGCGGTGGGGCGGGCGCAGAGCCGCAAATCATTTTTCCCCATGGAACAGACCATATTTTTCCGGGAGATGAAGTGACGTTCATTGGTGAGCGCGAACAGATGGCTTCGATCCACCGCTTTTTTGGCCTTTCTATTAAGAAAGTGGACAGCGCCGTTATTGTCGGAGGGTCGTTGGTCGGGCTCAATTTAGCCAAAATTTTGCAGGAGCATCAAATTCACGTGCGCTTGATTGATCATGATCAACGCAAGTGCTTGAAACTAGCGGAAGAGCTGCCCCATTGCCATATTATTCATCAAGATGGAACGGATTTGGATTTCCTTTTGTCAGAGAAAGTGAGCCAGTCCGATTATTTTGTCATGTGCACGCAAAGCGATGAAGTGAATGTGCTCGGAGGCTTGGTTGCTAAAGAGGCGGGTTGCGAGAAAGTGGCGATTGTTTTGTCCAATAATCGTTTTGTTCCGCTGGTCAACCGTCTAGGTTTTGTGCATATTGTCTCTCCTAAGCTAGCGGTTGCCAACCGGATCATTTCGCTTGCCACCTCCAAGGCTGTCATGTCTTTGGTTTCCCTCTATGAAAATGAAGCGGAAATTTTAGAGATTACCGTGTCCTTGAATTCAAAGATTATTGGAGTGCCATTGGCGGAAATTGGCCCGCAATTGCCTAAAGATTTCTTGATTGCCATGATTCAAAACAGGGGACGCATCTCCATTGCGAAAGGCGACAGCATTATTTGCCCTGGAGACACGGTGATCGTTGTGTCGAATCCTAGGCATTTTCAAGATCTGGAAAAATTCTTTTAATACGCTCTTAAGGAAAGCCGACTGTGTTCTATCGCGAAATTTTTAGGATTCTAAGTTCTTACTTGCTTCTCTATACAGGCATTTTGGCTGTTCCATTTGCCCTGGCACTTTATTATCAATTTGGCTTAGATCCTGCCTTGCACCCGCAGCCGCATGCGACGTGGGCTTTTGCGTATACCATGCTGATCTGCTTATTTTTAGCCGGCTTATGCACAAAAGTATCGAGCAAAACTAAAGGCACGCTTTATAGGCGCGAGTCTTTGGCAACAGCTGTCATCATCTGGATAGTGACTCCTTTAATTGGCGGGTTGCCTTTTCTTTTCTCCGGCACACTGGAGCGCTTTGATCAGGCCTTTTTTGAAGCGGCATCCGGTTTTACAACCACTGGAGCGACTGTCTTAGAAGCTAAGCAATACGACCAGAAAGGGGAAGAGACGCCTATTCGGCGCACCTATTGCGGCATGCAAGAGACAACATATGTCTTCTACGGAAACATTGCTCCCGTGGTCAATCCACTTACAGGCGAGCGTTTAGAGGGGATTGAGGCTGTTGGGAAGGCTCTTCTTTTTTGGCGCAGCCTCATGCAGTGGTTGGGAGGAATGGGCATTCTGGTCTTATTCGTCGCCTTTTTGCCTGAGCTGGGCGTAAATGGCAAATTCCTTTTTCAGACTGAATCCCCGGGTCCGATTAAGGAAACGCTCACTCCGCGCATTACGGAAACGGCCTTTCAACTTTGGAAAATTTATGTCGGGCTGACAATTATTCAAATTTTACTGCTGTTGACGCTCGATGTCCGCATGCCTTTGCTAGATGCGGTGACCCTTTCTTTTTCTACCCTTTCAACAGGCGGATTCAGCATTCACAACGATAATATCGCTTATTATCACAGCGCGGCTGTGGAATGGATCGTTCTAGCTTTTATGATTTTGGGAAGCCTCAACTTCTCCTTTTATTACTATATCCTAAAAGGAAAATTCTATCGCTTATTTGAGCCTGAATTTGGCTTATATTTGAGCCTGCTCCTTCTTTTGGGGGGATTTGTCACCTGGAATTTGGTCGGGCAGCCCATCATTGCGCTTTCAGGAGAGAATAGGGGGACTTATTCTTTTTGCGAAGCTTTGAGAATCGGCTTTTTTCAACTTGTCTCAGCCCAAACGTCTTCTGGATTCTTTACCACCGATTACGATAATTGGCCTTATTCCATTTTGACTATAACTCTGATTGTCATGTATTTAGGAGGGATGGCCGGTTCAACTTCCGGTGGAATTAAAATTGTCCGTTTCTATATGCTTTATGAAATTATTAAAGCCAAGATCGAAGCCATTTTCAGGCCGAAGACCATCCGCATCGTCCGTTTAGGGCAGCGTGAGATCGACAATGGAGCAGCCATTTCCGTCCTATGCTTCTTTGCCTTGGCAATTGCCTTTTCAGTCATTGGCACGTTTTGCTATATTGTCGATGGAATTGATCCCGAAACGGCCCTGGGGTTGACTGCTTGCATGATCAATAATACGGGAATCGCATTCCGAGCTGCGGGGCCGCTAAGCACATTGGCGTTTCTGTCGCCTTTTGCCACTTATTGGTCGATTTTTATGATGATTTTAGGCCGCTTAGAGTTTTATGCTGTGCTGGCCCTTTTGATACCCGCTTTTTGGAAGGAAAATGGATGAAAGATTTATATTGCGTGCGCATTGACAATTCCCTGTCATTAGAAGAGGCTTGGGAAGCTTTTGAACAAGCGGGTATTGAAATGGCTTATGGATCGGATGAGGAAGGGCATGTCGATCTCTATCTTTATTTATCTTCCGGGCAAAGCCTGCCCCCTTATTCTTGGATTCAAACTATTCAAAGTTTGGCTCTTCCTGCCATCGATTGGGATGCCCAATGGGCCGCCCATGGACAAGACTTTCGCGATGGTTTTGTCCATGTCTCCTTCGAGCATTATTCTAGACAAGCAAAGTCCATTCGCTTGCAGCCTGGGCCGGGTTTTGGAGATTTGTCCCATCCGACTACCCGTCTGGTATTGGAGCTCATGGCGCGCTTGCTTAAAGATCAGCCGGTAATCGATATAGGCTGCGGCAGCGGAATCCTGTCTTTAGCAGCTGCAGCGATGGGAGCTCCTGCCGTCCATGGCATCGATATTGATCCAGCTGCAATTGAGCATTCCAAGCAAAATGCCCTTCTCAATCATTTAGAAAATCAATGCCATTTCAGCTTGCCCGAGGGCTTCTCTATCCCTTCTCATCAAGACTTATTGATCGTCATGAATATGATTTTATCCGAACAGCAAGACGCATGGGCGTCTCTTCCTAGCCTTCATGCTGCGCAAGGAATTTGTCTGACCTCTGGAATTCGAATAGAAGAACATCAAACGTATTTAGAGCTGGCCGCCCGTTGGGGATGGGAGCTGAAAGAAGAAATAGAAAAAGACGGTTGGTTGGGCTTTTGCTTTTCTCTAAAAGGTTTGCACTTAAGGGAAGAATAAGAGGATCCCCTTAACTTAGAAGCCTTTTGTTTGCCTATTTTAAGATTATATTCAATAAAATATAATGAATTGAATTAAATCAATTTGCTTGCTATGGTTTTTATGATCTTAGGTGGTTACAATGCTTATTCCGATTAATTACTCCAATGTTGCTCGTTCTTTAGCACTTAATCAATTCGCTAGCCCTTTATTACAGCATGCCTATTCGGATCAAATTCGCCGCATCAAAGAAGTCGCCCTCTCCTTTTTCTCTAAATGTTATGATATCTTTCGCAACATTGAGACTTCTTCCAATCAAATTAATGTGAAAACTTTGGCAATGATTAGTTGCTTGTCTCTTATTGCCATTCTCGTCATCTCCATTTTGCGCCGCCGCGATTCGCGGTTTGTTCCTCCTCCTACCCCGCGCCCCTCTATTAATGCTTAAGACTGCTGAATTTAAACCCCTTTCCCTATGAGAAAGGAATTCGAATAGGAATACGCTGGTTAATTGGCGATCGCAAAAGAGCGAAGCAATTCAACAAGAGCCTTCATCCATTATCGCGCTGGTATTAAGCAATCTTACGGATCCAAGTTTTGGTTGGGCAAGGACTCTTTACTTGCCAAGATGAGTTGAGAACGAGAATACGCGGAATCAATGATCACTTTAACCCAGCCTTGGATTTTAAAGACGGCTTTTATTTGCTTATCCTTAGCGATTTGCTGCGCTCCCTTTGCCAGCTGGTTAAACTCATCTAAAATCAATTGCTGAATATTTTTTATCTTAGCCGGAAAATCATTTTGCTTTGAGAATTCGCAAATGCGAAAAGCCGAATTTTTATTTGGCTCCCAGTTGCAAGCCTGGACTAAAAATTCTAGTGGATAGAGTCCATTTTGTGGTCCTGGAGCACATATATCGTGAATCGGCCGCTTTTTTTCTATCTCGGCATTTAACCAAACTGTGTTGGCGTCATGCCCATCTAAAGCATGTATGCTGCCTTGTTCATCGACCCATAGCTGCATCCAATAGCCTCCCACTCTTCCTTCTGAGGACATCATACAATTGGAAAGGTGCAAGCGCACCTTCTGGACTTCTGCCTGAATCTGTTTTTTAAGCGGAGGGACAAGCAGCGGATCGGTAGCGACCGCTTGCCAGTCTTGGCAAACGAGTTTAGCCGCTTCAAGATCTGTCTCATCGAGATAGGAAAATATTTCAAAAAGCATCTCTTGAGGAAAATAAACGGCTTGATCAGAGATAGAAGGGGGGACTGCTTCCTCCTGAACAAGTAAAGGAGCTTCTTGCGAATGTTCCGTCTCCATTGGCGGCAGTTGGGAATTCGGTAAAATATTATCTCTTTCATCAAGAGAAGAAGATATTTTAAAAAGTCTCTCTGGAGGAAAATAAACGGCTTGATCAGAGATAGAAGGGGGGACTGCTTCCTCTTGAACAGGTAAAGGAGTTTCTTGCGAATGTTCCGTCTCCATTGGCGGCAGTTGAGAATTCGGTAAAATATTTACTGAATTCTCTGTCTGTTGAGGCAGTTCAGCATGTCCTTTTCTCGTTTGTAGATATTGAAGAGCGAGATAGGCAATCGTATTGATAATAGGCAAACACAGAAGAATTCCCACAGCTAAATGAGTAATGCGTCGGCTTAAATTAAGAGCTACGGCCTGCTGCGTCTCTTGATGGGCAAACCGCTGCTCGGCAATTGGACGAATCGGATCGGATGAACAAGCGAATCGAATATTAGCTGCTCCTTCCTTGAATAAAAAACGCATATTCAGAGCAGGCCACTGCGTATTAGAAGGAAGTTGATAAAAGCCAATCGCCATAAAGCAATCCTATTTAAATTTAAATAAGAAATAATAACAATTAAATATTTATTTTTTATTAAGATTTTTAAATTATAATTTATTAATTAAGATTTAATCTGCTATAGCGGCTTTATTTTTTAATCGATAAAGATTTATAAGATATGAAAGGAAATGGATACAGTGCTCCCGCAAATGACAGGACCGCCTCCATTTGATTAAGGAAGAGAGTATGTTAAAAAGAGCACCTAGCCTGATTAGCTAGGTGCATTAAAATTCGAACTCGAAGTCTAAAAGCGCTTGGATCATTGCTTATATAAGGCCCAGGATTTTGAGCAGAATAATGACTCCCAGGGGAACGCCTAGTATCCATAGCAAGGCCATTCTTCCAATTCCCATATATAATCCTCCTCTTTAATTAAGTTATTCAAGGCATGCCGCCAATAGTCCTATATTCGAATTCGGATATGGGCTAATGGACGACACATCCTAGAGAGATCTGTTTAAATCTTCATTAAATTTATGAACGAAAAGACCCTCTATTTTTTGCCCGCGTCTATTTCTAAACAATTACCCATCATATCTTTTAT